>CAIVYX010000064.1 GCA_903910245.1 uncultured Opitutia bacterium
CAAGCGACGCCGTAGCTACCAAGGATACCGAGGACCGAAGCCGCGAGGATCACCGCGACGGAGGAGGCGTCCTTGTGCTCGAGGCCGGCGAAGTAGTAGGTCATACAGCCAGCGATGAGCACCCAGAGGCCGGCCAGGAATTTGCCCTGCTGCCAGAGGTAGGTCTTACACGTCTCCCAGATGATATCGGAGACGTCCGACATAGAGCGGTGGACGGGCAGAGCGCGCGTCTGCAGGTACTGCCACCAACCGTAGACGGTCGCGAGGGCGCAGACGACTAGGCCGAACCACAAGATCTGATGGCCGGTGAGCGCGCCATTGAGGAACGTCGTTTTCGCCAGGTCGGGGATTCGGATATCCGCTTCGCCAGCACGGGCGAGGGCGGGGAGGGACAGCAGTAGCGCCGCCGTGAGTTTCTTCACGCAGTTCATGGTAGGAGTAGGGGGGGTCTGGCCGCGGGGTGCGGCCAAGGTACTTGTTGTTGGCGATTATCCCTCAGCCTGCGAGGTGAATCTCCTTACGGACTCCGTCATTTATAATCGTATAGACACCCGTTAGTCCAAGAGGTGGGCCCGGAGGAATAGGATCGTGGCCGCGAACTGGTAGTCGGCGTTGGTCTTCTTCACGAAGCCGTGGCCCTCGTCCTTGGCCATCACATACCAGACCGTGCCCCCCTTGGCTTTCACGGCGTCGCGCATCTGCTCGGCTTCGGTGAAGGGGACGCGTGGGTCGTTCTTGCCTTGGATGATGAGCAGCGGGGAGCGGATCTGGTCGGCGTGGTTGGCCGGCGAGATACTATCCAGGAACGCCTTTACCTCGGGCTTGCGCTCGTCGCCGTATTCCAGGCGGCGGGCGTTACGGCGATAGTCCGAGGTATCCCGCAGGAAGGTCGCGAAGTTTGCGATGCCGACGTTGTCGACGCCGCAACGGAAGCGCTCGGCGTAGTCCACGAGGCAGGCCAGGCTCATGAAACCGCCGTAGCTGCCGCCGTAGGCCGCCACGCGTCGTGCGTCGAGGCGGTCGGACTTCGCCAACCAGTCGAGGATGGCTCCGACGTCCTTGATCGCATCACCACGCTTCACGCCGTCGTCGAGGGTCAGGTACTTCCGGCCGTAACCCGTGGAGCCGCGGATATTCGGGTAGACGAGCGCGACGCCGAGTTCGTTCAGGTAGAAGTGGAAGCTACCGCGGTAACCGGGGCGCGACTGGCCTTCGGGGCCGCCATGGAAGATCATCAGCACCGGTCGCTTGCCGGGGAACTTATGCGGGTCGGGGTGGTAGACGAGCGCGGGGATGCTCACGCCGTCGAAGCTGGTGACGCGCGTGATCACGGGCTCCGGGTTGGGGATATCCTTCTTCGGCTTGGATGTGCGGTTGGTCCAGCGCGTGACGGCGCCGGTGTCGAGGTCGGCCGACCAAGCGTCGCTCGCCGAATCCTCGCTGTTAAGGGAGAAGCCGACCTCGTGGCTGCCTGGTCGGAAGACCAGGTTACTCATCACACCGGCCTTGATCTTGGGCGCGGGCAGAGGCTTGCTGGTAATCAGGTCCCAGCAGCGCAATTCGGAGAAGCCCTCGACGTTGAAGGACACGATGAGCCGCGTGCCGTCTTCCGAGACGACGAGCTCCTCGCCATCCCAAGCGGGTCCGCCTGGAAGCTTGCTGAGCGTGGTGGTGGCCACGTCGATGCGCGTCGGCGACAGGAAGTCGGATTCGAAGTTCGCCAGCGCGTAGACGGCCTTGCCGCCTTCCGCGAAGGTGGCTTGCGTGAAGTAGCAACGGACGGACTTCGGTGTGATCTGGGTCTTCTTGGCGGTGGCGACGTCCATCGTCCACAGGCGCGCTTCTTCCTGGCCCATCGATTGGCGGAGGAGCAGTAGTGTGCCGTCGGGTGACCATTCGACCGGGCCCCAGCCGGGCGAGGTGCCGGTGTGCACGACGCGCTCGGCATAAGGCGCCTGGATTTCCTTGATCACGATATCGCTGTCCTTGCCGTTGCGGCGGTTGGTGGAGAATGCGATCCGCTGGCCATCGCGCGACCAGCAGGCTTCAATGTTACGGGACTTACCGTCGGTCAGGCACACCGGCGGGGCTTTCGGGTCGGTGGTGTCCTTGAGGAAGAGTTGAAAATTCTCGTTACCGCCGACGTCGGCGGCGTAGAGCAGCCGCCCGCCGCCGGGCTGCATCTGGCCGCCCTTCACCGGTTCGACGCCGCCGGTCAGGGCGACGCGCTTCGCCAGCGGAGCGGCCATCGCATGGAGGTGCGTCGCGTCGCCGATGCGGGAGGTCACGATTGTTTCGCGGCGCGTGGAGTGCCAGCCGCGGAAGCTCGCGCCGCCCAGGTTGAGGTAGGGCGTGAGCTCGGTGGTCAGTGCGGCGGGGACGGGCGGCACGCCTTCGGCGACGATGTTGGGCGGCACCGCGGCCAGACCGACGGCGGCGAGCAGGCAAAGGAGGACGGAGAGCAGGGAGGGGCGGCCCATGTCGTATCTTTATTATGACAAGCCGGGGGAGTCGAACCTAACATGTGGCTCGACCTCTGCCGGGCGCCGGATACCTCACTCGCATGCCCCGTTTTCTGCTCCTCGCCGCCCTCCTGCCGCTCGCGCTCGCCGCCGCACCCGAGAATTATCCCGTTAGCACCCCGGTCGCCGCCGTGCCGCATCCAGCCGCGGACGCCCCGGGCTTTATCTCGCTCTTCAACGGCAAGGACCTCGCCGGCTGGAAGACCAAGGGCAACTGGGTCTACGA
>CAIVYX010000065.1 GCA_903910245.1 uncultured Opitutia bacterium
AGATCTTGTCGCCACGGAAGAAGAGCTGGCCGGCGAAAGCGCCCGGCAGGTCGAGGGTGTCGACATGCTTACCGTCCAAGGTGAACGCCTTGATCTGGTTCTGGCTGCGCGAAGGCACCCAGACGAGCGGACCGCGCGGGTCGGCGGCATCGATGGAGATGCCGTGGGCGTTGCTGAGGTTCGCGGCATCCTTGGTCGGTCCGCCCCATTTCTTGAGGAGCTTTCCTTCGAGTGAGAATTCGTAAACGAAGTTCGACCCGTAGCCGTCGGCGACGAGCAACGTGCCCGCCGGCGTCCACGCAACATCGCAAGGCATGAACTTGCCATCGCTCAACCCGAGCTCCTTCGGCGTCGGGAACTTGCGCACGACCTTGCCCTCGGTCGTCAACAGCGTGATGCGCCCTTCGACCGCGGAAGGGTTCCAGCCTTCGGCCGCCATGTGCCAGCCGGAGTCGACGTGTACGAGATACTCCACGCCATCTTTCTCGAAAATCTCCAGGCCGTGGCCGCCACCGAGGCCGGCGCTGATCGACCGGACATAGCGGCCGTCCTTCTCGAAGACGATGAAGTCGTTCTTCGGGTGGTCGGTGACGAGATAGATACGGCCGGCCTTATCCTCGGCCAATGCGTGCGAATTGACCACCGGCGCGACCGCCGGATCGGCTTTAGCCCACTTCAGGTCTGCCAAATAGCGCAGGCTACCGTGGCCGAGGACGGGCCTCCTATCTTCGGCGAATGCGACAAGAGCGAGTAGGCAAGCGAGTAGACGCATAAGGGAGGGAGTGGCTCCACCATGACCAGGCACCCGCCGCAGGCAAGTCCAGGGGACGGCGTCCCACGCCTTGGTGGGGATTCGCATCGGGTGGGCCGATAAGCCCCATCACACTTATCGATTAACCCTTCTTCGATTTAGAAGGTATAATTTAGAAAGGCCCGCCGGACAGCCAAGCCATCCCCTGCCACGCAGCTGACAAAACAAATCCCCGATTAACCGTGTTAAACAAGAAGCCCGCCCCTAACATGGCCACACCCCACCTTTTGGCTACCCCGCCAAACCAGAAGTCTATGCCCTCTTTGCGCCAAAAGATCCCGCTCACCTATATGCTCTTCACCCGAAGAGGACGGATTGGCCGAATGGAGTACCTGCACTGCTTGCTGCTGCTCGCAGGCGCGTTCTACCTTCTAGATCAAGGCCTAGGCCGGATTCTCGGCGACCTAACGCCGTGGCTGCTCTCCCCTACACTCATCTGGTGCCTAATCGCGACATCGACCAAACGTCTTCACGATGTCGGACGCGGTGGCTGGTGGCTACTCGCCATCCTCATCCCGGCACTCGGACTCCTCTGGCTCGGTTGGCAACTCTTGGCCAGAAGCGGCCTAGCCGTCGCCAACGCGTACGGAGCGGCGAGAGGCATGTCCGAGGATTATCTAAAGAATGATCAAGGGCAGCCCGCTGCCGATGGGAGCGGCATCGTCATCAACGAAGTCACCCAGCTCCACCCCGTCGTCGTCGCCAAAGTGGAGCGCCCGACCACCGTCGAGGCTTTGCGCCAGATACTGAGCACGACAACTGGGCCGGTCTCGGTCGGCGGCGGACGGTTCAGCATGGGAGGCCAGACCGCGAGCCCCGGCAGCCTGCATCTCGACCTCCGCGGGCTCAACGCAGTCGTCAATTTCTCCCGCGAACAGAAATGGATTCGCGTCCAGGCCGGGACGCGCTGGTGCGACATCCAACGCCACATCGATCCGCATGGCCTGAGCGTGAAGATCATGCAGACCTACGCTAACTTCACCGTCGGCGGGACCTTAAGCGTCAATGCCCACGGGCGTTATATCGGCTTCGGACCGGCCGTCCTTTCCGTTCGCAACATCGATGTGATGATGGCGGACGGCAGCGTGCTGCGGGCCAGCCGGACTGAGAACCCTGACATCTTCTTCGCCGCGATCGGCGGCTACGGCGCGATCGGCATCATCGTCGAAGCCGAACTCGACCTCGCCGACAACACGGCCATCGAATGCTCCAATCGGAAGCTGGCACGATCCGACTATGCCGCGCACTTCCGGTCCGACATCCGCGACGACCCGCTCACGGTATTGCATAACGGCGACATGTACCCTCCGGACTACCAAGGGATCAACGCCGTCACCTGGCGGAAGACCGAACGGACGCCGACGACGCCAACCCGACTAATGCCGCTGAATGACGCCTACCCGGTCATGCGCTACTTCATCTGGGCCTACACCGAGACTCTGGGCGGCCACTGGCGCCGCGAACACATGTTCGACCCGGTCTTCTTCTTCCGTAACCGCGTATATTGGCGGAACTACGAGGCCGGCTACGACGTGGCGGAACTGGAACCAAAATCGCGGCGCAACGATACCTACGTCCTGCAGGAGTACTTCATCCCCGTCCGCCACTTCGACGCTTACGCCGACACCTTGACGGAGATCATGAAGCGCCATCACGTCAACATCCTCAACATCTCAATCCGCCACGCCCTGCCCGACCCCGGCACGCTCCTTTCCTGGGCCCGCGAAGAAGTCTTCGCCTTCGTCATCTACCATAAGCAAGATACGACCCCGAGCGCCCGCGGCGCCGTCGCCGTCTGGACGCGGGAGCTGATCGAGGCCGCGATCGCCCTCGGCGGCACGTACTACCTGCCTTACCAGCCGCACGCGACCCCGGCTCAATTTCACCGGGCCTATCCGCGCGCCCGCGAACTGTTCGCACTAAAGCGGCGACTCGACCCAGACTACCGCCTGCGGCACGTCCTCTGGAACTCCTACTATTCTCACCCCAATGACCAAACTAGCCTCTGAATTCCATATCGTCTTCGACCGCACTGAGTCGCGAGACGCCTTCTTCCGTTTCCTGCAAGTGGTCTTCCATCTCTATCCGGAAGACAAGTTCCACCACTTGATCTGCGAAGTCTGCGGCAAACACGACAACGACGAGGCCATCTACCGCGAAGTCCAGCGTCGCCTGCCCGAGATCACGCCGTTCCTCTCCGTGCTGACCTACGGACTGCCTGCGCTGCGCACCCAGAAGAAGGAGATGGCACGAGAAACGCTTGAACTCCTCGGCGATCGTAAACCCGTTCGCGGCTACCTTGAGATTGGCTCCACCGGTCGCTATGTCAGCGAGCTCCGCAAGCACCTGACCTTCGAAGGCCCTATCTACCTGATCAATGATATCGCGCCTTCCAATAGCCCGGGCGACATCCTGGAGCGCGGGCAGCTTTCCAAGCTCGGTCGATTCATGCCGCTCAACAACTATCAGCCCATCTCCGCCGCAGATATTCCGGACGCCAGCCTCGACATGGCGACCATCTATATTGGATTCCACCATTGCCCGCTCCCGCAATTACCGGCGTTTATCGATTCGATTCACCGTACACTCCGCCCCGGCGGTACGCTCATCGTGCGCGACCACGATGTGCGCAGTCCCGAAATGGCTACCTTCGTCTCCCTAGTGCACACGGTCTTCAACCTCGGCCTCGACGCGACCTGGGAAGTCGATGCCGGCGACTTCAAGGGCTTCCGCCCGATCAAGGAGTGGGCCGATCTACTCGCCACGCATGGCTTCACCCAATCGGGCAAGGCACTCTTCCAGCCGAACGACCCTTCGGACAACGCCTTGATCCGACTGATCAAGAACTGAGCCGATGCGGCGCCTCTATGTCATCTCTTGGAGCTTGGCGCTAATTGCAGCCGCCTGCTTCTGGTACGTCCGCCCAGCGACGACCTTCCGATCGACCGAACGGGCGCCGGTACCGAAGGATTGGCTGCAGAACGTGGCCAAGCCCCTCACACCGGCCGAGCATATCCGTACGCCGGACCAGACCTATCTGACCTACCCCGAATGGTTCCTCGTCTTCGGCCCCGCGGAGTATGCAGAATCGATGCGTACCCGCACCGCCACCCGCTTCCCACTCACCACCCATATCCACCAAGCGTGGGAAAGCTATGCGGCCGTGAGCGACCAGATTGCTGGCACCTACCCGCCCAACGACGAATACAACACGATGATTAAGGTCATCAATACCAGCTCGACCTTTGAGTTTGGCATCAAGGCCGCTTACGAGGAAGTCATCGGTCGCATCACGGACGTCGGCCCGGGTACGATTGCCACCGAGGAAGACCGCTTTGCCGCCCGCTTTGCCCAAGAGTACATCGATGTCATCTACTACGTCCCTTGGTATGAGTTCGATTTCATCAAGCAGACAAAAACCCTCTGGTCGGAAGTGCCTTGGTTCGGCGCACATCCCTTGCGTAAGCTCGAGCGCCGCTTCTTCCTGACCTCTGAACTACTGACTAAGGCCGTCTATGGATGGGCGAACAAGCAGGCCGCGCTCTTCGCTTACGGCAAGCCGCTGATGGTCACCTATGTCGTCTTAGACCGTGCTCCTTCCGGAAAGATGGAGGGCGTTACCATCAAACAGACCTACCCCGACGGCAGCGTTCTGGCCGAATGGCCACGCTACGGACCTTTCACACCGCTGGCCATCGAGACCGCCCGCCAAGGCGTAGCCTTCCGAGAAATCGCGGGGAATCGCACGGCGACCCTGATCAGCGCGGTCGGGCCGGCCGATTGGCAGCCGACGGGCAAGGCCGTGTCCCTCTTTAGTCAGCCCATCCCGACGAAGCCCGGCCAATGCCGCTGGGCTATCGCGACGCCCGTGGCGAACCTGCACACGACCTTGAAGCGGATGGCTGCCGACGGCTTAACTGTCGAACACGTCTTCGACTTCTAGTCGCTCCGGCGAGGGCCTTACGGGGGTGATTTCCGCGAGGTGCCGCTCGCGGCGAAGCCTCTTCTGCGACTCTAGTCGAAGTCCCCTTGCCATCACCCATCCGGCAGGTTGGATGGGGATACCTCCCATGCGCCGCAACCTCCTCCGGCTCCGCCCTTACATCATTGCCGCCTTTGTCGGTACAATTCTAATCGTTGACCTCTCGAACCAATGGGAAGTCCCGATTGCGCAGCTGCCGGGCGAAGTGCACGATCGCTACGTCAGCGAACTCCAAGCCGGCGATAAAGCCACGGAACTTCTTCGTCTGGCCGAAGCTGGTAACTCACAGGCCCAATACATCTACGCGCTCCGTCATACCGCGTATGCGCCGGCCGACCTCCAAATCAAGGACGACCAGAAGGTCGCCTTCACCTGGATGAGCAAGGCGGCCGAAAATCGTCACGCCCGCGCCATGGGCGTGGTCGCGCTCTATTATTTCCGCGGACTGGGCGTCGCGAAAGACGACACCAAGGCCAAAGAGTGGGCTACGATGGCCGCCGACAAAGGACAGCCGATGGGCTACCGCGTGCTCGGAGACCTCGCCAAATCGCAAGCCGACTTAATCAAGCCGGTCAAGGAATCCGCCAACTTCAAGTCCCTTCAGGTGGAGCGCGAAAATCTGCTCGGTGAAGCCTTCACCCAGTTCCTACGCGGCGCCAACGCCGGCGACCGTCATTGTCTTCGCGAGATGGCAAAGGCCTATGAAGCTGGCCAACCGGGTCTACCGCAAAACTATCGCCTCGCCGTCGACTACTACACCCGCGCCGCCATGCGCCGCGACCCCAAGTCGATCCGCATCCTCACCGACCGCTACGAAGCCGGCGACCGGACCCCGAAAGACCTTCAGCAGGCGTATGCTTGGCGGCTTGTGCTCATCGAGATTGAAGACATCCCCGATGACGTCGTAAAGCTCAGCCTGCTCGAGAAGAAGATGGAGCTCAAAGACGTCCAGGCCGGCCAAGAACTCGCCATCAAGCTGATCAAGGAACTCCCGGCCGATGGCGCGGACTCGCTGGCACGCCTGAACCCTTCGCGCTGAGCGTGACTCCGGCCCAACTCAGAACCTCCGTCACGAGCGATCCGAAACCGCCAGTCGGGCTCGCGCGCGAAGCACAATCACTGTGGTTCATCAAGAAGGGCGACTGGGAGGCGGCGCACAATATCGCCCAGGATATCGAGACGCCCATCGGATCATGGCTGCACGCCTTACTTCACCTAATCGAAGGCGACCTCGGCAACGCCCGCTACTGGTTCATTGAAGCCGGTCGCCCCGTGAAGAAGCCATCCCAGATCGACGAGCTCTGGGACGAAATCGCTGAAGAGGTCCTGAACTGAGGGGTTGGGTTTGACGCATCGTGGCTTCCCCCCTCGATAGCGTCATGTCCGACCAGCCACGCCGTGCCCTGACCGGCGTGCCCGCGCACGCTTGGGCGGCCTGCGCCTGCTCGGAAGGCGCCGAGCGCAGCGTGATCGTCTTCCTGGCCTCCAACCTAGGCGCGGCCGAGACCTTCGCCGAAGAGACCTCGCAACTCCTGACGTTGCTCAACGCTGCCCAGCCGGTCGCGCGGACGCTGACCGAAGCCGATGCCGCCGTGCCAGCCTTCGAGGCTGACTGTGATCTCCTCGGCGTCCTCTCGCTGTTGCGCCATGGTAACCACGACGCGAAGCGTCCTCTACTCATCGCCTGCACGCCCGGCTCACTGACCCGTCGCTCGCCGGCCCCCGAAGCCACCGCCAAGGCCGAGATCATCGTGCGCAAGGGCGAGAAGCTCGCCTTGCAGGACTTCGCCCAGCGCCTCGCCGAAGGCTTCGGCTATGCCCATGAAGCGCTGTGCGAACAGCCCGGCGAATACGCGCTCCGCGGCGGTATCCTCGACGTCTATCCACTGAACGCGCAGATGCCCGTGCGCATCGACCTCTTCGGTGACACGGTCGAATCCCTCCGACCCTTCGACCCCGCGACGCAACGCAGCGAAGGTGAAGTCGACGGACTCGTCATCTGCGCCCCGCGTGATGATTCTGGGTCAGCGCCCGAAGCGCCATTCTTCCGCCACCTGCCGCCCGATGCACTCATCGTCTCGGTCGACCGTTGTCACGAAGACATCCTATGCGCCGAGTTGGCTTCAGCCAAGGTCGACGAACTTATCCTCGAAGAGACCGATGACGCTCCGCTCGGCTACGCCGCCCTCGCCCTCGAATCCACGCCCGCGGAAGCCCTGCTCATCGGCTCCGCCACCGATAGCGCTGAGACGCGCCCTGCCCTATTGCGGGCCGCTGCCTCGCTGGCAAAGGACGGTCGCCCTTGCCTACTCACGGGCGACACCGACGGCTCCGTCGACCGACTTAACGCCGACGTCGCTGGCGCAAAAATTCGTGGCTTCGCGCCACGCGTCATCCACGGCCGTTTCGGCGGCGGCGTGGTGATCGCCCCCGGCAAATTACCTGGCCTGCTGAAGGACGGCCTGCTCCTGCTCACCGAGCGCGAACTCTTCGGCCGACGCAAGCGCCCGCTCGCCGTCCTCCCTCGTCGGCGCACCGCGATCCGCGCCGCCGTCGGCCGCGCGCTCGACTTCGGTGAACTCGCCGATGGCGACGCCCTGGTGCATGTGACGCAAGGCGTCTGTCTCTTTCGCGGTATCAAAGCCCACGAGCATAACGGACGCACCGAGGATTTCGTCGGACTCGAATTCGCCGAGAAGTCGATGCTCCACCTCCCCGTCCGGGAGTCGCATCTCCTGACGCGCTACATCGGTATCGGTCGCGCGCACCCGAAGCTCTCCAAACTCGGTGGGGGCGGCTGGGAGAAATCACGCAAGGCCGCGGAGAAAGCGACCGCCGACCTCGCTGCGCAACTGCTGGCTATGCAGGCCGCACGCTCGACGAAGCCCGGCATCACGCACCCCAAGGACGTGGATAACGCATGGATGGGCGAGTTCGAGCGCTCTTTCCCGCACCGTGAGACTCCCGACCAAACGCGTGCGATCATCGACGTGAAAGCCGACATGGAACGGCCCGCGCCGATGGACCGACTCATCAGCGGCGACGTCGGCTTTGGCAAGACCGAGGTCGCCCTGCGCGCGGCCTTCAAATGCGTGCTCGGCGGACGCCAGGTCGCAATCCTCGCTCCGACGACCGTCCTTGCGCAGCAGCACTTCGAAAGCTTCAAGGACCGCCTCTCCCGCTGGCCAGTCTCCGTTGAACTCCTCAGCAGCTACCGCACCGCCAAGCAGAAGGCCGATGTCCGGGCGCGGGCTGCGGCCGGCACGGTCGACATCGTCGTCGGCACGCACGCCCTGCTCTCCGACGGCACGAGCTTCGGCAAACTCGGGCTCGTGATCATCGACGAAGAACACCGCTTCGGCGTGCGTCACAAGGAGCGGCTCAAGCAGATGCGCACCGAGGTCGACGTCCTCGCCATGAGCGCCACGCCCATTCCGCGTACGCTGTACCTCGCGCTCGTCGGCGCCCGTGACCTCAGCGTCATCGAGACCCCGCCGCGCGAGCGCCTGCCCATCCGCACGATCGTGCGCAGCTACGACGAGAAACTCGTACGTGACGCCGTAAAGGCCGAGCTCGCCCGGGGCGGCCAGGTCTTCTACCTGCACAATCGGGTCGAGACTATCCAAGCCGTCGCCGAACGCCTCGCCGCGTTACTCCCCAAGGCGCGTATCATCGTCGGGCATGGCCAGATGCCCGCTGGACAGCTCGAGGAAGTCATGTCGGCGTTTGTCGCCGGCGAGTACGACATGCTCGTGTGTACGACCATCATCGAGACCGGCCTCGACATCCCGAACTGCAACACCCTGATCATCGAGGGTGCCGATCGCTTCGGCCTCGCGCAGCTCTACCAGCTGCGTGGCCGCGTCGGCCGCTTCAATCGCCAGGCCTACGCCTACCTCTTCCTGCATCGCCACGCCGCGCTCGTCGGCACGGCGCATCGCCGCCTGTCCGCCATCCGGCAACATAACCAGCTCGGCGCTGGTTTCCGGATCGCCATGCGCGACCTCGAGCTGCGGGGCGCCGGTAACATCCTCGGCGCGGCGCAGAGCGGCCACGTCGCCTCCGTCGGCTTCGACCTCTATTGCCAGCTCCTGCGCCGCAGCGTAGCCAAACTCCGCGGCGACAAAGGCGCCGTCATCGACCGGTGTGAAGTGCAACTAGACTTCATCGATCATACCCAGGCCGCGCTGGGCACCGAACAGACGAACAGCAGCGATGGCGACGTCGCCCTACTGACCGCCACGTTGCCCTCCGACTGGATTCCGGAGACCCGCCTGCGCATCGAGGCCTTCCGGCGCATCGCCCTCGCGCTGGATGCAGCCGAAATCACTGAACTCAGGGCCTCGCTCAAGGACCGCTACGGCAAACTCCCGCCCGAAGCGGAGGCCCTGCTCAGCCTCGCGGAGATTCGTTGCCTCGCGGAGGAGAAAAGTGTCGTATCGGTGACGACCGACGGGGCCGTTATCCGCTGCTTGTTTGCCGCCGCTGGCCGCGCGCCCGAGCCTATTCTCGTCGGCAATCGGTTTCCCCGCTTGACCGTGCGAGAGCCCCTGCGGAAACTGAAGGAAATCCGAGGCTTCCTCTCAAGACTGCCCGCTCCTACCAATCGATGAAATCCATCCTATTCTCCAGCCTACTCGTCCTGACCACGGCCGCCACATCCGCCCAGCAGGGGCCCGAGTTGCAAGCCGACCGTATCGTCGCGACCGCCAACGGCACCGGCATCACCCTTTCCGAAATCCGCCGCCAAATCGATCCTAGCATGGGCCAGCTTCGCGCCGGCGCTAAGAACGATGCCGAGCTCAAAAAGGCCATCGTCAAAGCCGAGGACGAAGTGCTCAACTCCATCGCCGACCGCCTGCTCGTCATCGCTGAATTCCGGGCCAGCACTTCGGGGCTACCCGCCTCCTTCATCGACGCAAACATCGAGGAGACCATCCGTCGCGACTTCAATGGTGACCGCAATCGATTCGTGGCCTCACTCCGAGCCGCCGGCACGACGCCGCTCGCCCACCGCAAGCGCATCGAAGACAGCATCATCTTCGATTATATGGTCAGCCAAATCCGCCGCGACGCCTGGGACGTGAACCCCGGAAAAATCCTGGAGTACTACGAGAAGAACAAGGCTGACTTCGTCCGGAAAGAACAGGCCAAGTTGAATCAGATCACGATCACCCAGGGAGCCGCCGAGAAACCCGAGGAGACCGCCGCCCGCGCCGCCGCTTTCGCCAACGCGCTCCGCCACCCTGAGAAGATTGCCGCTACGCTCGAGCGCTTTAAGGTCACCGGTAAGCCCATCACCAGCGCACCCACTTTCGCCGATGTCGCCATCCGGGTGAGCACCGACGATTACGCCAGCAAAGGCGGCGATGCCGGCTGGCGTGACCTCGAAGACCTCAACGAGATCGTCACGGCCAAGCTCAGGACACTAAAGGTCGGCGAGGTTTCCGACCCCTTGAAGTTCGACGTAGGATCCACTCCCATCTACGTCATCGTTAGCCAGGAAGCGACCCGCCCAAAGGGCTTCAGCGACGTAAATGATCCGGAAGTGATGGTGACGATCGAAAATAAGGTCCGGCAGATTAACATGAATATCGCCATCAAGCGCTGGCTCGATGATCTCCGCGTGAAGCACCACGTCCAAGTCCAGCCCCAATAAGATGAGCGCCTCCCAAGGCGCCCCAGCGGCCGGAACGAAAATCGCTAAATCTTTTTCCTGTCACGCGTTCCCGCACCGGTGCGCGGGCGTCCTGCTTCATCCAACGGCCTTACCCGGAGACGGTCCCGTAGGTTCGCTCGGCGCCGAAGCCCGTCGCTTCATCGACATCATCGCCGCGGCCGGTTTCTCGTGGTGGCAGGTCTGTCCACTTGGCCCCACCGGCTATGGCGACTCGCCCTACCAAGCACTCTCCGTCTTCGCCGGCAACCCCTACCTCCTCGACCTAACCGACCTCGGTGCACGCAAACTGCTCACGGCCGAGGAAATCGCTTCGCTCCGGCGCGGCAGCGATGAGCGGACCGACTACGGTCGACTCTGGAATCACCTACGCCCGACGCTCCAGCTCGCCGCCCGCCGCGGCGCTGCGATCCTGAAGCAGAACGCCGCCTTCGGCCGCTTCCGCGAAAAGCACGCCGGCTGGCTGGATGCCTGGTGCCGATTCTCCGCCTTGCGCGAAGCGAATGGCTTCACCGCTCCCGACCGATGGACGATTGATGAAGCCCCGGCTCATCTCGTCGTCGAGGCCGAGGTACTGCAGTTCCTCTTCGCCGAACAGTGGCGGTCGCTTCGCGAGTACGCACACAGTAAAGGCGTCCGATTCTTCGGCGACGAACCCATCTACGTCGCAGCTGACGGTTGCGACGCTAAGACACGTCCCGAACTTTTTCAGCTCGACCAAGCCGGCCGGCCGCTCGCCGTCGCCGGCGTGCCGCCCGACTACTTCGCCGCAGATGGCCAGCTGTGGGGCAATCCGCTCTACGCCTGGGACCGTCATGCCGCCGATGGCTTCGCCTGGTGGAAGGCGCGCGTGCATCACGACCTCGAGCTGTTCGACGCAATCCGCATCGACCACTTCCGCGGCATCCATGATTTCTGGAGCGTGCCCGCCGGGGCGCCCAACGCTCGCGAAGGCCAATGGTTCGATGGCCCCGGGCTCGCGTTCACGGGTGCACTGGCTGGGCTCCCGCTCGTCGCCGAAGATCTCGGCCTGCTCTCGCCCGGCGTCGACGTGCTCCGGACAGCCTCAGGCCTGCCCGGCATGTCGGTATTGCAGTTCGGCTTCGGCGGTCCGCCCGAGGGCAATCCCCACTTCCCGACAAACATCACCGCCGACCGCATCGTCTACACTGGTACGCACGATAACGATACCGTCATCGGCTGGTACGCACAGGCCTCGGCTGAGGAACGCACGCGCGTTGAGGGTGTCTTCGGCTTTATGGCCTCACCGCACATCACGCTCGCCGAAGCCGCGCTGGCTTCGCCGGGCATCGCCGCGTTCATCCCCGTCCAAGACCTGCTCGGACTGGGAGCCGAAGCCCGCTTTAATACCCCCGGCAATCCTCAGGGTAATTGGGCCTGGCGCATGAGCGACCTGCAGCTCACCACGCTCGCGGCGACAGCCGGCGCGTGGAGGCAGCGACTGAAGGCTACGCAGCGGCTCAGCGCGTAAGCCGGCGGTACTTCGGGCGACGCGGTGTATCCGACTCAAGCCCGAGGCGTTTGCGCCGGTCTTCAAGGTAGTCGCCGTAGTTACCCTCGTGCCACACCACTGTGCTGTTGTCTTCGAAGGCGAGGATATGCGTGGCGACGCGATCAAGGAACCAGCGGTCGTGCGTCACGATGACCGCGCAACCGGCAAAACCCTCGAGGGCATCCTCCAGCGCACGAATTGTATTCACGTCGAGGTCGTTGGTCGGCTCGTCGAGCAGAAGCACGTTTGCGCCGGCCTTGATGAGGCGGGCGAGGTGAATACGATTTCGTTCGCCGCCAGACATCACGCCGACCTTGCGTTGCTGCACATCGCCCGTGAAGCCAAAGCGCGCCGCGTAAGCGCGGGCCGGCACCATGATCTTGCCAAGGTGAACCATATCCTGCCCGTCGGAAATAGCCGACCAGAGCGGCGCATCCGCAGGGAGCGAATCACGAGACTGGTCGACATAGGCGAGCTTGACTGAGTCGCCGACGGTGAGTGTACCCTTGTCGGGCTTCTCCTGTCCGGTGATCATGCGGAACAAGGTCGTCTTGCCTGCGCCGTTAGGGCCGACCACGCCGACGATACCGCCGGCGGGCAGCGTGAAATTGACGTCATCCATCAGGACACGATCACCGTAGCCCTTGGAGAGGCCGCGGGCCTCGATGACCGCGCCGCCGAGACGGGGGCCAGGTGGAATCCAGATCTCCGCCGTCTTCTCCTGAAGGTTCTGATCCTGCGTGAGCATCTGTTCGTAGGCGCGTAGACGGGCCTTGTTCTTCGCCACGCGCGCCTTGGGTGAAGCCCCGGCCCACTCGCGTTCGCGTTCCATCGAGCGCGAACGGGCGGCGGACTGCTTCTCCTCCATCTCGAGACGCTGCTGCTTCTGTTGGAGCCACGAGGAGTAATTGCCCTTCCACGGGATGCCGCGGCCGCGGTCGAGCTCGAGAATCCAGCCTGCGACGTTGTCGAGGAAGTAGCGGTCGTGCGTGATCGCGATGACCGTGCCCTTATAAGTCTGAAGGTGGCGCTCGAGCCAGGCGACCGTGTCAGCGTCGAGGTGGTTGGTCGGTTCGTCGAGCAGGAGGATGTCCGGCTCCATGAGCAGCAGGCGGCAGAGCGCCACGCGGCGTTTTTCGCCGCCGGACAGCGCGGAGACCACCGCCTCGCCGGGCGGGCAGCGCAGGGCTTCCATCGCCATCTCGATGCGGGCGTCGAGGTCCCAGCCGCCGCGCGTGTCGAGAATCGTCTGGATCTCACCTTGGCGGGCCAGGATCTTCTCCTGCTCCTTGGCATCGTCGGTCTCCGAGACCTTCACGAACGTCTCGTCATATTCCTCGAGGAGTGCCTTCATCGGACCCGCCGCCTGCATCACGCACTCTTGGACCGTGAGGTGTTCATCGAGCCGAGGCTCTTGGGCAAGGTAGCCGAGCGTGTAGCCAGGCACCTGGCTGATGGCGCCATCGAATTCCTTGTCTTCACCCGCCATGATTTTGAGCAGCGTAGACTTGCCAGAACCGTTCAGGCCCAGGACGCCGATTTTGGCTCCATAATAGTAAGAGAGTGAAATATCGCGGAAAACGGGTTTCTTTTCGAAGTACTTAGTGACCCCCGTCATGGTGAAGATTACTTTTTCGTCGGCCATGGGGGGAAGGTTCTGTGAAGACCCCCGGGGGGCAAGCGGAACCCTCCGGGCGGGCGGGCTTACCGCACTTGACATCCCCCCTAGGGTGCCCAAGGTAAGTTTCAGTTCACCTTTACCGAGGTGGGTCCTACCGGACCCGCTTTTTTTGTCCTCAAATCATTTCACCGAAAACCCGTACCCACCACTATGAGCGTCGATATCAAACCCTTCCTCCAATATCTCGAAAAGGAGAAGAACATCAAAAAAGAAGAGGCCTGCGCCCTGATCGTGGAGGCCATCAAGTCCTCCGTCGAGAAATCGGTCATGGCTGGACAGAACGTTGAGATTAACGCCGACCCCGTGTCCGGCAAGCTCGACGCCTTCGTCGTCCTCCGCGTAACCGACTCCGTGTCGGACCCCCTCCAGGAGATCAACCCGGTCGCCGCCGCCCTCATCGAGGCCGACGTCAAGGTCGGACAGGAAGTCCGCAAGCCCATCAACGTGGCGGACCTCGGCCGCATCGCCGCCAAGACCACCCAGCAGTTGCTCAACCAGCGCTTCCGCAAAATCGAGAAGGACCAGGTCTTCCAGGAGTATAAGGACAAGGTCGGCGACATCGTCACCGGCACTGTCCGTCGTACCGAGCGCGGCAACGTCGTGATCGAACTCGGCACCGCCGAAGCCGTCCTCACCCATAAGGAACGCTGCCACGGCGACGAATTCCGCACCGGTGACCGCATCCGCTGCCTCCTCCTCGAGATCCGCGAAGACCCGCAGCGCGGCCGCGAGTTCGTGCTTTCTCGCGCCAACCCGGCGTTCGTGCGCCGCCTCCTCGAGCTCGAGGTCGCCGAAATCGCCGATAAGACTGTCACCATCGCCGCCATGGCCCGCGATCCGGGCTATCGCACCAAGATCGCCGTCGACTCCCGTGACCCTAAGGTCGACCCCGTCGGTGCCTGCGTTGGTGCCCGCGGCGCCCGCGTCCGCAATATCGTCAAGGAACTCGGCGGCGAGAAGATCGACATTATCCGCTACCATGCCGAGCCGCTCAAGCTGCTTGAAGAGGCCATCCGCCCGGCCAAGCCGCGCAACGTCCGCATCGACGAACGCACCCGCTCCATCCACTTCGAAGTGGACGAAGACGACATGCGCATCGCCATCGGCAGCAAGGGCCGCAACGCGCGCCTGACCTCTAAGCTCATGGGCTGGGGCCTCAATATCCAGAAGGCCACGCACGCCGCTGAAAGCTTCGAAGCCAAGGCTGGCGACGCCGCCGTCCGCATCGCTGAGCAGCTCGGCCTCCCCGCCGAGCTCATCGCAAAGTTCGTCGGCCTCGGCATCTCCAGCGTCGAAGCCCTCGAAGGCGCGACGGTAGAAGACTTCAAGGAAAGCGGTATCCCGGCCGAAGAGGTCGAAGCCGTCCTCGCCGCCTACGCCAAGGGCCGCCGTTCGTAATCCTTCCGCACCCCACCCTATCGCCACCCTTCGCCAGCGCACATGACCGAGAAGAAGAAAACCGAAGCCAAAAAGCCCGCGCCCACGCAGCGTTTCAGCGACGTGGCCAAGGAGCTCGGCGTCGAGGTCAAGGCGCTGCTCGCCCTAGTCGACCAGTTCGTGGTCGCTCGTCCCGACTACAAGGACTACGTCTACACCGACGGAAAAAAGCCCGCGGCTTCGAGCAACTTCGGTAAGATTTACCGCGAAGACTTCCTGACCTTCGCCGCCGACATGCTCCCGAAGAAGGCCGAGCCTGTGCCTGAACCGGTCGTCGAAGCCCCCAAAGCTCCGGAGCCGGCCAAGCCCGTCGCGCCTGTCGCCAAGCCAGGTACGCCGCCTCCGGTGAGCATGCCTCCGCGCCCGACCATCGCGCCGACGCCGCTTCCGGCTGCCCGCCCCCCAGGCGCTCCGATCATCCCTCGCCCGTCGATCGCCCCGACTCCAGCCAAGGCTGACCTGCCGCCCGTTGTCGTCAGTACTCCTCCGCCCATCCCCTCGCGCCCGACCAACGTCCCGCCGGTCGTCCGCCCGCCCATCGCGCCAGTCGTCAACCGGCCGGCCGCCACCGGCAACCAAGCAGCACCCGGCAGCAGGGGTGCCATCACCGTCCGTCCGCCTATCGTCGTGCGCGACTTCGCGATCGCGCTTAACCTGAAGCCTTTCCAGGTCATCGGTAACCTGATGGAACTGAATAAGGTCGTCAGCGTTTCCTCTGTCATCGAGGAAGCCGACGCCCGCAAGGTCGCCGAACGCCACGGCTACACGCTGGAAATCCGCCACCGCGGCGAAGGTGCCCAGCCCGTCAAGAAGGTCGAAAAGCCTTCCGAAGACGATCCGGCGCTCATGACCTCGCGCCCGCCCGTCGTCTGCGTGCTCGGCCACGTCGACCACGGCAAGACCACCCTCCTCGACTTCTTCCGTAAGACCAACGTCGTCTCAGGCGAAGCTGGTGGCATCACCCAGCACATCGGCGCCTACTCCGTTTCTTACCAGGGCGAAAAGCCTGAGTACAAGGGCAAGACCGTCACCTTCCTCGACACTCCTGGCCACGCCGCCTTTGCCAAGATGCGCGAGCGCGGAGCCTCTGTCACGGACGTCGCCGTACTCGTCGTGGCGGCAGACGACGGCTTCATGCCGCAGACCGAAGAAGCCCTCAAGTTCGCCCAGAAGCATGCCAGCGCCATCGTGGCCGCGATCAATAAGGTCGACGCCAAGGGCGCCAACATCGACCGCGTGAAGCAGCAGATGCAGCAGCGCAACATCACCCCGGAAGATTGGGGCGGCGAAACCATCACCAGCCCGGTGTCGGCGCTCAAGGGCACCGGCATGACCGAGCTCCTCGAGTCGATCCTCCTCCAGGCCGAAGTCCTCGACCTTAAGGCCAACGCGAAGTGCCCTGCGCAGGGCGTCGTCATCGAATCCCAGATGGAGACCGGCCGCGGCCCTACCGCCACGGTCATCGTCCAGAAGGGCACGCTCAAGCCCGGCGACTCGTTCGTCTGCGGTGAGACCTGGTGCAAGGTGCGTGCGCTCATGGATGAACGCGGTAACCGGATGCCTTCCGCCACGCCCGGCGCTCCGGCGCTCGTCCTCGGCTGGGATGCCGTACCGGCCCCCGGCACCAAATTCAAGACCGTCAAGACCGACCGCGAAGCCCGCGAGATCGCCGAAGAAGCCGCCCTCGCCGCCCGCAGGGCCGCCGAAGCGGTGCAGCAGGCGCCGAACACCGGCGCCCGCCCCGGCATGACGGACCTCGAGCGCCTCATGGCTGCCCTCGTCCAGGACAAGGAGAAGGTTCTCCGCGTCCTACTCAAGGCCGACGTCAAAGGCACCCTCGAAGCCCTCGAAGGCTGTCTCGTCGAAATTAAATCGAGCAAGGTACGCCTCGAGATTGTCGGCGGCTCCGTCGGCCCCGTCTCCCAGAGCGACGTCTCGCTCGCCGAGGCGGCCAAGGCCCTCATCGTCGCGTTTGATACCAAGCTCGAGAACGGCGTCCAGCCGCAGCTCAAGCGCACCGCCGTCCGTCTCATCACCCATGACATCATCTACGAGCTCATCACGCTCGTGAAGGAAGCCATGACCGAGCTCCTCGACCCCGAAGTCCGCGAGAACAAACTCGGTGCCGCCGAAGTGCGCGCCGTCTTCCCTCTTGGCAAGGAGCACAAGGTCGCCGGTTGCATGGTCACCGAAGGCCTCATCCGCCGCGCCTCCAAAGCGCGCGTGGTGCGCGGCGGCAAAATCATCCACAACGGCCCAGTCGAGACCCTGCGTCGCTTCAAGGACGACGCCTCCGAGGTCAAGGCTGGCTTCGAGTGCGGCATCAAGCTCGGCGGCTACGACGAGTACCAGCCTGGCGACATCATCGAAGCCGTCGAGATGCTGCAGACGCGTCCGTCGCTCTAAGCCTTATGTCCCAACGTCAGCTCCGGGTCGCCGAACTGGTCCAGCGCGAGGTCTCCACCGCGCTGCGCCAGAACTGGCC
>CAIVYX010000066.1 GCA_903910245.1 uncultured Opitutia bacterium
GGCAGGCGTCGCCGGCTTCCTAACTTTCTACGCGATCTTCCTGCATGCCGACGTGGATTGGGATTTCGGCCCGTTGCGTTCGGTCATCGCGACGCCTGTCTTCCATCGCTGGCACCACTCGAAGGATCCGCAGGCCATCGACAAGAATTTCGCCGGTCTCCTACCGCTGTGGGATATTATTTTCGGTACTTATTACATGCCGCGTGACCGAATGCCTTGTGACTTTGGCGTCCCGGAAAAAGTGCCTGCAGGCTTCTTCGGTCAGCTGTGGCACCCGTTCGCGGGCTGGTTTGGGCGCAAGGGCCCGCCGCCGCTGTCTTAAGGGGATATGCTTCCCCGTTTGCATTGGGCGTCGCGGCCGTTAGATTGGGATTTAGCCGATGTATCCTCAGGACCTACGTGAAAACTGGCATGCCGGCCAAGGCCGATGGAAGGACGTGCCCGCCGCAGAGTGGAACGACTGGCATTGGCAACTGCGCAATCGCATCACGACGCTGGCCCAGCTCGAGGAGATGCTCGAGCTCACCAAGGAGGAGCGGGAAGGGTGTCTCTTCGCTCCGCATAAGCTCTCGCTGTCGATCACGCCGCATTTCTTTAACCTCATCGACCCCAAGGATCCGAACTGTCCGGTACGTCGACAGGTCATCCCGCGCATCGAGGAATCCTACATTGCTCCGGGTGAATCCGAGGATCCCGTCGGCGAAGAGGGCACGATGCCGGTCCCGGGTATCGTTCACCGCTACCCGGATCGCGTGCTCTTCCTGGTCACCGACCGCTGTGCCTCGTATTGCCGTTATTGCACGCGTAGCCGCCTGGTCTCCAACGCCCAAGCCTATGACTTCCATCCCGAACTCGAAGCCGGCCTAAAGTATATTGAGGAGCATACCGAGATCCGCGACGTGTTGCTCTCCGGTGGCGACCCGTTGCTGCTCTCGGACGCCAAGCAGGATGCGCTTCTCCGCCGCCTGCGCGCGATCAAGCACGTCGAGTTCATCCGCATCGGTTCACGTATCCCGGTCTTCCTGCCGCAGCGCATCACGCCGGAGCTCGCCGAAGTCTTCCGTAAGCACGGCCCAATCTGGCTGAGCATCCACACCAACCATCCCAAGGAGATCACCCGTGAGCTCGCCGCCGCCTGTGAGCGGCTCTCCTTTGCCGGCGTTCCGCTCGGTAACCAGTCCGTGCTCCTGGCCGGCATCAATGACGACGTCGAAGTGATGAAGTCGCTCGTCCACCGCCTGCTGATGATGAGGGTGCGCCCATATTATCTCTACGCTTGCGACCTGATCGAAGGCTCGACCCATTTCCGCGCGCCGATTCAGAAGGGTATCGATATCATTCGTGCCCTCCGCGGCCACACGACGGGCTATGCCGTCCCTCAGCTCATCATCGACACACCCGGCGGCGGCGGAAAGGTCCCGATCAACCCGGAATACGTCCAGGCCATCCACGACGGGATTGTCGAACTGCGCAATTTCGAGGACCGGGCGTATGTGTATCCGTCCGGTACGAAGATGCCGGATGTATACAAGGTGTAAGCGGATAGCGGTTGGCGGTTAGCGGTTGGGAGTGCAATTCACGCAAAGGGAAACCGGAAACCGGATTATCGGCTGGGGCTTGGCATTTGGTAGGGCTGACCGCCTCGGTCAGCCGCGGTTGAGCGAGGGCGCTCAACCCTACCTAAAACAGGCTAAGTCGTGACGCGGTCCCGACCCTACCCAAATCGTGTGTTGGCCTTGAGCGGCTTTCCTGTCCGCTAACCGCCAACCGCTAACCGCTTTTGGGCGGCATGTCGGAGTCATGCCGCCCAATACAACTAACCGGGGTTTTAATCCGGTTAGCGCTCAAAGTGGTGGGCTCGTAGGGATTCGAACCCCAAACGTCTGATCCGTAGTCAGAAATGATATCCATTTCACCACGAGCCCGTAGTGAGGGGTTTGAGCAAACGAC
>CAIVYX010000067.1 GCA_903910245.1 uncultured Opitutia bacterium
AAGGTGCAGAACACGCAGTGCTCCATATGGAACATCGGCATGTGCTGGTGGACCGTGACTTCGAACCACTCCGGCGGAGCGGATTGGAACAGGGCCGTCACCTGCTCCGAATTCAAATCATAGGAGACCGTCAGCCCTTCGAGGGCGTGCTCGCTCATAAGCCACTCGGCGGTGAGTCCGTTGGCAACGTTAAGAGAGAAATCGGCGCGGAGTCGCTTACCCTTGAAGGCACGCAGGTCCTCGTGATTACGGACCAGGTAGCCGTCGGCCTCGCAGGAGAGGACGATCTCGCTGATGCGTTCTTCGCCCTGCTTGTGGATGCGCGGTCCCATGGCCCAAAACTCTACTTTGCGGCCGGCCTCCTGCTCGTAGGCGCGGACGCGCGCGACGGCGGCGCGAAACTTCTTGGGGTCCTCGTATTCGGCGTAGATGACGCGGGCTCCGCTCGCGAGGGCGGGCTCCAACTGCTCGGGCTCACGGATAACAACGATGATTTCGGCTTCACCAGGGCGCTTCGGCTCGAAGGGAGCGACCTTCGTCGCTGATTCCTCGAAAGGCAGGAGCGTCCAGCGCAGCGGCAGGCTGCGGAGCTTGGAAATCTCTTCGGAGAGGTCTCGGCGGAGGCGGTTCAGTTCGCTGACGGGGATGATGAGCGCGCCTTCAAGGTCGGCTTGCAGCTCGCCCATCTCGAAGCCCGTATCACCCAGGCGGCCGAGCTGGTCGCGGAGCGTGGTCACATCCATCGGACGCTTTTCCGCCGCGGCGCAAGGCATCGTGGTCTCACCCGCGACGACGTGGCCTTCGCCGTCGTTGA
This sequence comes from uncultured Opitutia bacterium, assembly GCA_903910245.1. Lineage (GTDB taxonomy): Bacteria > Verrucomicrobiota > Verrucomicrobiia > Opitutales > UBA953 > UBA953. Next base: position 815 of record CAIVYX010000067.1, read on the forward strand.
ATTCGACGCGCAGGGGCTGACCCAGTCGGCCGATGACCTTGGCGTGCAATGGACGGCGGTAATTGGCCTTCTCGCGATCCCAGGAATCATGGAGACGCTTGTCGAGTTCCTGGTCCTTGGTCTTCCAGAGGATGGCGCTGGGCTTCACCAGCGACCAATCCACGTCTTCGCGGCCGAAGCGGATGAACGTCAAGCCGCCGCGGGCGGGCTCGAGGCCGTGCACGAAGCCACCCTGCTCGCGTTCGGCCGGTTTGCCTTGGTCGAAGACCACGCCGTCGCCGGGCTTGAGGGGACCTTCAAGGCGCATCGTCACGCCGTTGGTGCCGACGTCGACGACTGTGCCGAGGTAGGCGCCGCGCTTCTTACCGAAACGGGCGTGGACGAGCTGCTGGTTGTCGATGCCGCGGAGCCAGCCTGGGTATAGGCCGCGCGAGAACGTCATCTGCATCGCATACTCTTCTTCCTGGCGGACCTGCAGGGCGGCACGATCGGCGTCGGCACCCTTCGCGAAAGCATCCCAGGCAGCATCGACCGCACGACGGTAGGCCTTCGTGATGGCGGCAACATATTCCGGAGACTTCAGGCGACCTTCGATCTTGAGCGAACGAATGCCCGCACGGATCAGGTCGGGGACGACCTCGATGCCAGCGAGATCCTGCGGGGATAGAAGGTAGGCCTTGTCGCCGAGATCGCGCACCACGCCGTCAACCACCAGTTCATAGGGCAGACGGCAGGCCTGGGCGCATTCGCCGCGATTGGCCGAACGGCCGCCAAGGGATTCGCTTGTCAGGCACTGGCCAGAATAGGCGACACAGAGGGCGCCGTGGACGAAGACCTCGAGATCGAGCGGCGCGCCCTTGGTGGCCTGCTCGGACTGCATCTTTTGCATCTCCGGAATCGAAACCTCGCGACCAAGGACAGCGAGCGAGGCGCCCAGGTCACGGGCGAAGTCGACACCGGCAGCGCTGGTCACCGTCATCTGCGTCGAGGCGTGGATCGGGAAGTCGGGCGAGATGCGGCGGATGAGGCGACAGATGCCGGGGTCCTGGACGATGGCAGCGTCGACGCCGGCGGCTATGATCGAGCGGAGTGTGCGGGCGGCTTCCGCGAGCTCGTTGGGGAAGATGAGCGTATTGAAGGTCACATAGCCTTTGACCCCACGGCCATGTAAATAGGCCATGAGCTCCGGCAGGTCAGCCTCCTCGAAATTCTTGGCCCGCACGCGGGCGTTGAAGCGACCTACGCCGAAGAAGACAGCATCGGCCCCGTTCTCGACCGCCGCGCGGACGCAATCCCATTCCCCGGCCGGGGAGAGAACTTCCGGCTTACGGAGGGGAGCGATGAGGCTGATGGCGGACACGAGGACAGGTAGGCACAGTCCGCCCTTCCCTGCAAAGAGCAATTAAGCCCCTGGAAGCCCCGGCGGCGCTTCCGGGATTGCCCCAGGGCCGCCTGGCCGCCATAATTGAACCATGTCCGACAAGCTCGAAGAAATCTTCCTGATGCAGCAGGCGCTCAACAAGCGCATTGGCGTCGAAACCGCCGGCATGACCGAGGAAGAAAAGATCAAATGGGTCCTCAACTACCTCCGAGCTATGCAGCAGGAGATGGCCGAGTTGACCGACTCCGTGCCGTGGAAGTGGTGGGCCAAGTATCAGAAGTTCGACGAGCAGAACGCCCGCGTCGAGGTCATCGACCTCTTCCACTTCCTCATTTCCATCGCCCAGGTCCTCGGCATGTCCGCGGACGACGTCTATCAGGCCTACCTGAAGAAGAACGCCGTCAACCATCAGCGACAGGATTCCGGCTACGTTAAGAAGGACGAAAACGACTCCCGCCACATCTGAGCCCACCCCCCAGCGCCCCCCCCTCGCTCGCCGCTCCGGCTTCACCCTCATCGAACTGCTGGTCGTCATCGGCATCATCGGCCTGCTGTCCGCCATCACCTTCGGCCTGTTCCGATCCGCCAACAGCAGCCGCAACAAGTCCAAGTCCCGCGGTGATATCCAAGCCATCGCCATGGCCTGCCAGAGCTACCGCAAGATGTACGGTGACTTCCCCTGCAGCGCTACCGGCACCGACGAACGGTTCCGCCGCGACCTGCTCGACCAGCTCATCGGCCGTCGCCTAATCCGCACGACGACCCCCGGCGGCCTCCCCACGCTACTCGATTACGACGACACCTCCCTCCCAACGGGAAGTGCGGGCCGCCAAATGCGGAGCTTCCTCACCCTCGGCGAGATCGATACCAACAATAACTCGAAACTCTCCGCGAACGACTGGAAGAGTAATAACGCCGCCAGCCGCGAATTCGTGGACGCCTGGGGTAACCCTTACGACTACCGCTACCGAGTCCTGACTGCCGGCAAGTTCACCGACTGGAAGTCCCCTAATTTCCTCTTTGTCTGCGCCTCCGCCAAGTACGTGGAAGCCCCGACCGAAGGCGATATCCTCGCCCTCGGCGAATACTGGGACCCAGCCGCCTCCGGAGGCACCACGATGCTCCGCTCGGGCATCGTACCGGCGACCTACTTCGACGAGACGGGAGGCGACGTCGGCCCATTCCGCGCCGACAACCTCGTCAATTGGGGGAACTGACCTCTCGCTCGAGAGGCTTCCGCAGCAGGAAGGCCAGTCCGATACAGAGCAGCCACGCCAAGGCGGCGGTGGCGAGGGTGTGAGAGAGGAAGTGCTCACCGCGGGCGACCTGATAGAAACCCATCCAGCACCCGACGCCCAAGCCCAACACGAGGCCGCGCCAACGGCGGGCCTTCAGGATCCAATAAAGTCCCAGCAGCGCGAAGCCGCCGCTGGCATGACCAGCCGGGAACGCGTGGCTCGGATAGCCCATAGGCTTGGCCTGGAAAAGCAGGAGGTGATCGTGGACGCCGCCGAAAGCCTTCAGTTCCAAGGGAGTAGCCATACCGGTGACCGCCCGAAGTTGCGTACTGACGACCGTGACCACCGCGAGGCAGGCAAGAAGATATAAGGCGCGGGCGCGGGCGCGCTTCGCGAAGAACGCGGCCCCGATCAACAGCAGCGCCCAGATGATGATGAGCGCCTTCGGACCGTCGTAAGCGATCGCCAGGCCGAGCGGATGCTCATGCGGGATCAGCCAGGCCTTGCCGTTCCAGAAGAGCGATTGGAACCACAGGTCCACCGCTTCTCCCCCGAGTCCGGGCAGACCGAAGAACACCACGACCGCCGCGACCGCGAGGGCAGGCGCGACGAACGAGCGTCGGTCAACGTGCAGGATTCTGGAGTCCGCCATGATTGAAGAGATCGTCGGTGGCCTGATAGTGGATGATCGCCTCGTCCACCGCCGCGGTATCCGGCGAAGCCACCGGGGTCAGCCCGCCCGTGGCGAGATCGGCCTTATACTGGACCGCCTGACGCACGGGCTTGAGCACCGTCAGCAGACCGTCCGGGCGGAGCACGGCG
>CAIVYX010000068.1 GCA_903910245.1 uncultured Opitutia bacterium
CCAGGTGACCTCGAGGGCGGGCTTGCGTGCGTTGCATCCGGCATTGTTCACGAGGATGTCGATGCGACCCATCTGCTTCTCCACCGAAGCCACGGCAGCTTGGATGCTGGCGTGATCGCGGACATCGAGGTCGACGCCACAGGTGCGGCGACCGAGGGCCTCGATCTCCTTGCGGAAGGGGGCGAGCTTGGAGGCGTCGCGGCTCGACATCGCGATGTCGGCGCCGGCCTGTGCGAGCGCGCGAGCGAAGTATTGCCCGAGGCCGCGGCTGGTGCCGGTGATGAAGGCGACCTTGCCGGTGAGATCGAAGAAAGCCATTGATTCTATTGGTCAGACCTGAGGTGAGAGGATGACCTTCATCACGCCAGGAGCGCCCGCGTAGAGCTTGGCGAACCACTCGGCGCCCTGTGCCAGCGGCGCGACCGCGGAGATGATCTTGTCGACCTTGATCTGCTTCGTGGCGAGAAGTTCGATGCAGCGGGGAATCTCGCCAGCGGAAGCGCAGGAACCCTGCAGGCGAAGCTGGCGAGTGACGACAATCTGCAGCGGGAGTTCGGTCTTCGGCGTAAGATTACCGACGAGCGTCACGGTGCCGCCTTTGCGCACGGCGTGGATGGCGGAGAGCACGGTGGCGTTGAGGCCGACGCACTCGAACGCGGCGTCGGCGCCCTGCCCCTTGGTGAGCGATTTCACGAACTCGGTGAGATCGCCGCCGGTCTTGGGATTGAAGCTATGGGTGGCGCCGAGTTCCCTGGCGACGGCGAGGCGCGAGTCCTCGGTATCGACCGCGATGACCTGCGCGAAACCCGCGATTTTTGCGGCCTGCAGTGTCAGGAGGCCGATCATACCCGTGCCCACGACGACCGCGGTATCGCCCGGAGTGACGGGCGTGAGACGGACGGCGTGCACGCCGACGGAGACGGCCTCGATCATGGCGGCTTCGGCGAAACCGAGTTCGGCGGGAAGCTTATGGAGGATGCGGGCGGGGACGGTGACAAATTCGGCGAAGGCGCCATGGCGGCGGTAGTCGCCGCAGGATACGCCGAGGACCTGGCGGTTATCGCAAAGGTTGACGTCGCCGCGCTGACAGTGGACGCACTCGCCGCAGAAGACCGTGGAATCAAAGGTCACGCGATCGCCCGGGGCGAAGCCCTTCACGGCGGCGCCGATGCCGGTGATGACGCCCGCGGCCTCGTGGCCCATGACCAGCGGAGGGATGCGGCGGCCCGTGGAGCCATCGTAGCCATGGATATCGGAACCGCAGATCCCGCAGGCGCGGACTTGAATCAGGACATCGTCCGGACCGCAGACCGGATCGGCCACGTCCACGTAGGCCATCTTCTTATATTCCGTGAGGAGCAGGGCTTTCACAGAGAAGGAGGAAGGAGGGTTTTGGCGGGAGGGCAAGACTTGGGAGGGCAGGAAACTGAGAGTATCGAGTATGGAGTATCGAGTATCGGGGGAGTGCATGCCTTGGGTAGGGTCGAGCGCCCCCGCTCAACCGCGACTGACCAAGGGTGGTCAGCCCTACCAGCTGCCTCGGGTAGGGTTGAGCGCCCTCGCTCAACCGCGGCTGACCAAGGGTGGACAGCCCTACCAGCTGCCTTGGGTAGGGTTGAGCGCCCTCGCTCAACCGGGATAACTTCCTAGGTATCTGCCTGAA
>CAIVYX010000069.1 GCA_903910245.1 uncultured Opitutia bacterium
CATCGCACGGTGCTGCGCGGTAAGCATGAGCTGACGATTGAACATCGGGCAGGCGATGAGCTCCTGGCCAAGGAGATTGAGGCGGCCTACGGCAAGGACCTGACGCCCAAGACCCCGCGTATGATCAAGGGGAAGAAGCGCCCTCACGGGATGGCCTACTTCTTCGAGACGATCCGGGGGGCGTCCCTGATTAAGAACCACGTGATCATCACCGACGCGGTCATCGAGGAAGCGCACGACCTGAATTTTGACGATTACCGCGAAGCCCGCAGTAAGCTGGAGTTCCTCGGCATGGTCCCCCGGCTCGGTGCCCTCCACAGCAACCTGGATGTCCGCGTCCAAAGTGCTTACAAGGAGGCCAATCAGCTATACGCCTGCCCGAAGATCTGCCTGTACCAAGGCAAGAAACTCGCCCTGCCCCATCGGATGGTGGCGATCTCCGTGAAGCATGACTTCATCCTTACTCTGCATTTCGCGAAGTTGACGGGGTTCAAGGTGGTGGTGGGGTGGGTGGAGGAGAGGCAGTTCTGACGCAGCGTAGCTGCGTCAGAGGGGGCACGTGGGCACGGGGACATGGGGACAAGGGGAGATACAGCGCTCAAGGGTAGACCGGAAACCGGATAGTTGGCGGGGGGATTTTCTGGCTTGAGGGAGGACGGACACGAGTCACACTTGATTATGCAATGGGGCTTGGTTCGAACGGTCGTCGATTCCGACGGCCTTCCTGCGAAGGATAGGACAAGCCTCGCCCCTTTAACTGCGCCAAGTCGGGAGTCCTTCCCACCCGATTGGAATGCCCATATGATGCCTGAGCGTAGCCGGAAGGGACTCCATATGTTGGCGCATCCTGCGGGGAAGACTGCTCGATGGATCGATAGCCCTGATCATGTGCAGCAAGATGACCATGGTGTTATATACCTTATTGCGGTCATCACCGTGGGCAAAGGCGATCCACAGGCCGGCGGGCTTCTTGCGTGGCAGGGACAGTTCGATATTGAATCGTCGATTCCATAAACGCCCATGGTGAGCCGCCGTATTCCGCACGACGTTAAGGTGATGCATGGCCGCGCAAAGGACTCTCTCGTCCATCTCATAGGTATCGGCGACCGCCTGACGCAAAGAAGCCGAAGCCTGCCCGGACAGCATCTTGGAGATAACGCCGAAAGATGCGACTTCGACAGCCACCCACACGGGGATATTCCCGATGGATTCGGATGGTTTGTAAGGCGCCAGGAAATCCTCGCGGGAACGCCGTAATTCTGATCGTAGACCGTTCAGCATCTCGATGCATCGGTCGACGTGACGAAAGTGACAGGTATCCAGATGGGCCTGCGGGCCTGAACGATGTCCGATCTCATAGGCCAGCCGGGAGCGGACGGAAACCTCGACGCACTTGATCGCGGAAAGTACGAGTTCCCGCAAAACCTGATCGAAGTGATAGATCCATAGAACATCGTCGAACGAAGATCCTTCGGTATACCTTGACTGCCCAGGCTGCCAGAACGCGGAAGCGTACAGTTTGAACCGATAATAATTCAGATGACTCAACCAATGAACCGCCACGACCTTATCGTCCACGCCGAGGCCACGGGCCTCCAAGATGGCCAGCTGATCGGCATAAGAACGCGGGATTTCAGCGCTCACGCCTGAAGCGCCCCTAAAACAAAAGCCCTCCCTGGTGCGCTTAAGCCGACCGAAGTCGACCAAGAGGCGTGGGAGGTACTGTTAAGATGAATGATTCCAAGACCGCACATCGGTTCAAGAATAAAGAATCCGAACGTCGGTCAACGCGCCGCCGCACGGATGATCCCCTAGACGCGGATAAGGTATCTCCTCCGCGGCGTGGTCGGCGCAGACGCGTCCCACCCTCGGCGGGCTCGGAGAGCCCGCCCTACCCTGCGCGGCGTAGCCGCGAGGTGGAAGCGGTTGGCGGTTAGCGGTTGGGAACACATAGCGCGGCGGAGCCGCGAGGGGACAAGTGGGCACGTGGGCACGGTGACATGGGGAGCACAGCGAGGACATGAGGGCCAGAGGGCACGTGGACCCGAGCGCGAACGCCAGATACAGATTCAAGCTGCACGAGATGAAGCCAGACCCCAGCCGTTTGACAAACGGGGGATGGTGGGCAAATCGGCGGGCAACCCGATAAGTTGACCCGTTGA
>CAIVYX010000070.1 GCA_903910245.1 uncultured Opitutia bacterium
ACCTCATGCCCTTGCTGCTTGAGCAGAAGGGCCGCCACGGCGCTATCAACGCCGCCGGAGAGGGCTACCAGGACCTTGGACATCGGAGTGCAAGGTAGGGCGGGAAAGGGCGGGGATACAGATTAATTCCAAGGGTTAGGGGCAGGGACAGGGGCAGGTAATATTGGCCGGTCCCTGTCCCTGCCCCTGTCCCTTGTGGCTACCCTACCTTGCTTGCTCTCCCGCCTTGGGCATGTTTTCCTCCATTCATGCGTATCGGCATTCTTTTTCTTTTCCTCGGCCTGCTCCCGCTCTCGGCTCAGAACGCCCAGCTCGCCGGGATGCAGCAGGATCTCGCCGAGCTCCGTAATGAGGTCGAGAAACTGAAGCTCGAGAATGCCGATCTGCGTTCGGCCCTCAATCGCCAGAAGGCCAGCCAGTCTCCCGCCGCGTCGCAGGGCGAAGCACTGTCCAAGGCGCGCGCCGAAACCTTGACTGAGGTGGATCGTCGCCTGAAGCAACAGACCGACGAAGTGAACGCGGCGCTCGCCGAGCTCACTCGCCAGGTGAACGCTGCCCTTGGCAAGTCTGGTTCGGCTCCTGCCACGAAGTCCGGCAAGGCTTCCAAGGCTGCCGCCCAGGCCGAGACTCCGCCCACGACCGAAACGAGCGCCCCTTCCGGCATTCCTCAGACCGGCATCAAGTATCACGTTAAATCCGGCGATACGGTCTCGAAGATTGCCCAGCGCAACGGCTCCAAGGCCGATTGGATTCTAAAAGCGAATAACCTTTCCTCGTCTGCCGCCCTGAAAGCGGATGTCGATATCTTCATCCCGCAGGCCGAAACCCCGGCCCGCTAACCCCTTTCAAAAGTCTTCATGGCCACTCCTCCTAAGAAATCCCTCGGTCGCGGTCTCGGTTCCCTCATCGGTGGTGGCGTGACCAAGCTCGTCGCACCCGCGCCGGTCGCCTCTCCCGTTGCTTCGGGTCTCCAGTTGCAAGAACTGCCGCTCACTTCGATCGTCCCGAATCCCCGCCAGCCGCGCCGTGATTTCGACGAAGCCCAGGTGAAAGAACTCGCCGACTCCATCCGCTCCGAAGGCCTCCTGCAGCCGATTGTCGTCCGCAAGGTGAAGGACGGCTACGAACTCATCGCTGGCGAACGCCGTTTCCGCGCCTTCAAGCTCATTGGCCAGAAGACCATCACCGCGCGTATCCTCGAGGCCAGCGACGCATCCAGTGCCGTGCTCGCGCTCATCGAGAACCTCCAGCGCGCCGACCTCAACGCCATCGACGAAGCCCTGGGCTTCGCTTCGCTCATGCGTGACTTCAGTCTCACGCAGGAAGCCGTCGCCGATCGTCTCGGTAAGCCGCGCGCCAGCATCGCCAACAGCGTTCGCCTCCTCGCGCTCGACAACGAGCTCCAGGCCTACGTCCGCAAGGGTCAGCTTTCCGCTGGCCACGCCAAGGCCTTACTCGGCATCGAAAATATCGCGCATCGCGTGCAGGTCGCCCGTCTCGTGATCGAGAAGGGGCTCTCCGTCCGCGCCACCGAAGCCGAGGTCAAGAAACTCGCTTCGACCAAGAAAGCCGATCGTAAGCAGGCCGTCCAGACCGTCGTCGCCGACGTCCAGAAACGCCTCGCTTCCCACTTCGCCTCGCCAGTATCGGTCATCCGCAAGGGCACCAAAGGCAGCATCTCGATCCCCTTCAGCAGTGACGACGAACTCGCCCGCCTGCTCGAGAAGATTGGGGTCAAACTGTAACCGAGAGTATAGAGTATCGAGTATTGAGTATGGGGGGATGAAGGCATCTCCCGATACTCGATTCTCAAGCCAACGCACCCCTAGCACTAAGTTCCGCTGCGCGGAACTCAGTGCTTAAAGTGGCGCATGCCGGTGAAGACCATCGCCATGCCACGCGCGTCGGCGGCGGCGATGACTTCGGCGTCCTTTACGGAGCCTCCTGGCTGGATGGCGCAGGTGGCGCCGGCGTCGGCCGCGGCGAGCAGGCCGTCAGGGAAGGGGAAGAAGGCGTCGGATGCGATGGCCGAGCCCGTGAGTGAGAGCTTGGCTTCGCCGGCTTTCCAGACCGCAATGCGCGACGAGTCGATGCGGGACATCTGGCCGGCGCCGACGCTGAGCGTGCGTTCCTTGCCGGCGTAGACGATGGCGTTGGACTTCACATGGCGGACGACGCGCCAGCCGAAGAGCAGGGCGGTCATCTCATCGGCCGTCGGGGCGCGCTGGGTGACGATCTTGAAG
>CAIVYX010000071.1 GCA_903910245.1 uncultured Opitutia bacterium
ACTTGCATCCTTGACCGAGCTGTGCTGGGCGTAGTCTTCAAAAACCTGCTTCTTCCGGTCGATCAGCAGCACGAGGGCCTCATCGACGGTCCCCTTGGCGATCAATCGGTGAGCGTTCACCTTACGAGTCTGGCCCATGCGCCGGACGCGAGCGATCGCCTGTCGTTCGGTCGACGGCTTGAACTGGGGCTCCATCAGAATCACGACCTGGGCGCATTGGAGATTGATGCCCACGCCACCGGCTTCGATCTGCAGGGCCAAGACCCCGAAGCCTTCCTTGGCAGCGAAGCGATCCAAGACGAGCTGGCGTTCCTCCGCGCTGATCGATCCATGGATCTGGGGACATCCACCGACCACGGTACTGACGTCATCCAACACCTGGCGGAAGAACGAGAACACGGCGATCTTCCGTCCGTCTTCCTTGTACCCCTCGAGCAGCTCGCGCAGGCGATCGAACTTGGCCGACTGTTGCCCACCGGCGCCGATCGTCGCCGCCAGACGTTTGTGCATCAGATTATCGGGACTCATCCGATAGGCCTCCACATCAGCGGACTCTAACGGAATGATCTCATCGGTCTCGGTCAGATCAGGGAGTTCAGTCAGGACATCAGCCTGCGTACGCCTGAGATAAACCGGGGCTAACTTCATCCTAACTTCAGCCGGAGCGGGTCGCACCTGCTTCAGGAGCGAGGCGACCTCCGCGTCGAGCTTCGGCTGGACGGTCGTCACGAGAAACTGCAGCTCACTCAGGCGGTTCTCCAGCGCGGTGCCCGACATGAACACGACATTCTCCGTCAAACCACAGAGTCGGACGACGGATTGGGTGCGCTGGGTCTCGGGATTCTTGACCGAGTGGGCTTCGTCGACGGCCAATAGATCGATGGCGGTGATCTTGTCCACCAACCGACCGAGGGTCGTGTAAGTCGTGATGGCCACCCCACCCTCGCGTTGCCACTGCTCCAACTCGTCATCCCGATCGCCCCCATGGACGACGATGGGATTTAGCTTCGTATGCTTCTTCACCTCGCGCTCCCAGTTGATGAGCACGCTGTTCGGGGCGACTACGAAGAAATGCTTCTTACCTTGGGTCGCTAGGTGGCACATTGCCGCTAGTACCTGGATGGTCTTACCCAAACCCATGTCATCGCCCAAGAGCACGCGCTTCTGGCAGACGATATACTGGGTCCCGAACTGCTGGTAACGTCGCAGGTTAGCGGTCAGTAGACGGAGGTCGACCTGCGTGGCTTCCACCGCATCGGCAATCTCAGCCGGCAGCCCGCCACGCATGTCAGGCCCCGCCAACGCGCCCTTCGCGACCACCCGGGCGGGCAGCACGCTCTCCAACAACGCGATGAACGTCGCCGCATTCCCTGCGTAGCGCTTCCAGGTCTCCCCTAGATCCATCGTCAGTCGCTCAGAATAATCCACCAGATTCCGTGCCTCCGCATTCACCCAGCGGAACTCGGCAGCCAGCTGGCTGGTTGCGCGGGCTAGGCCTTCCTGAGAGCCCAAGGAGAATAGATGGTCGCGCAGCCTGGTCTTGGCCCGCAAAGCCTGCAGTCGCTCACCAGTATCGACGTAGCGAATCTGCGCTTCCTCGGTGCGGGTTGAGACCTCGCGGACCAGCGTCTCATATTTCGCCAAAGCCACCAGCAGCCGGCCATCCGACGGACGGCGGTTATCCGGATCTGGCAGCAGACGCACATGCGCCCGGGCCGACTCGTAAAATTTCTCATAAGCTGCAATTGCCGCCGACGCCGTCACGTCACCGATGCCGCGATAGTTCAGAAGCGTCCGGACGGAATGCGGCGAAAGATCGGCCACCATCCTAAAACCAACCGATTGCAGCGGACCCACCGACGCCCCGAAGTCCTTTAGCTCGGCGATCGGCGTCGCCCTCATCTCGGCCATCGCGGCTTCTTGGATGACCGCCTCCGTCGCCGCAATGATCTCAGCTCGGGCCTTCGGCAGCACCTGCGTCAACCGCTTCATCTGCTCGGAAGCGAAGCCCGCGTCCGCATGCACCCCACCCCTGCCGGACCGGACCTGCATAGCCCGCCCGACCCCGGCGAAGTATTGTGAGATGCTTTTGA
>CAIVYX010000072.1 GCA_903910245.1 uncultured Opitutia bacterium
GGCTCGATTGACGTGGTCGCCTTCGAAGAGACGGTCGACGACGCGGAACACGTGCTCGAGGTAGACCGTCTGCGGGCAGGTCCAACCGCACCAGACGCGACCGAGCAGGGCGGTCGTCGCGAAGATCAGGAAGCCCCATCCGGTGATGACGAAGAAGAGTAGCCAGATTTCGCCCAGCCCCAGCATCGTACCGAACAGGTGGAAGTGCCGATGCTCGATGTCGAGGAAGACGGCCGGGAAGCCTTCAATCTCGATCCACGGCAAGGCCGCAAAGAAGGCGATGAGCAGCCAGGCGACGGCACGCCGAGCCTTCCACCAGGGGCCGAAGACGATGGCTGGCTGTAGGAAGTGGCGCACGCCGTCGTGTGCGATGGTCGTGACGCTTTCGCGGATGGGTTTCTGTCTCATGGGCTCTGTTGCGAGGGTTCGTCCTTACGAAGGATCGTCTTCATCGAGCCCTCCTTCTGCTTGGAGAGCAGGAAGGCCGTCACGGCGGCGATGCGGCTGGTGCCGAGGACTTTCTGCGCCGCCATGCCAGTCGGCTTGCCTTCGAAGGTGATGCCTTCGCTGATGCCGGTAAAGATAGCGGTAGGGGTGTTGCCGTGTACCCACAGGTCGTCATTGAGGCGGAAGCCTAATCCCTTCATTCCAGCCAGGTTCGGCGCGTGGCAGGTGAAGCAGAGGGAATGGTAGATTGCTTGGCCCTCGGCGACAGTCTGGGCATTACGACTCATCTTCCAGAGTGTGCCGTCATCCAGATTCTTCACCGCGGCGAGCTGACGGGCTTCAAGGGCGTCGAGTTCGACGTTGAGTGCGACCCGGTCGTCGGCTACGGTGCCGGTCACGAAGCAGGCCATCCAGTAGAGGAAGGCGAAGGCCATTGAGCCGAATAGGGTAAAGAGCCACCAGTTGGGCAGGCTCTGATCGTACTCCTGGATGCCGTCATAGGTATGCGGCATGATCACGGGCTGGTCGTCGCGGTTCTGGTCGTCGGTCATGGGTGTGATGAGTCGTCGTTAAGGGGAAGCTCGGAGAGTCGGCGGACCTCGTCCTTCGGCGTGGTTAGGACGCGGGCGAGCAGCAGTACGATGGCAATGCCCAGCAGGAGCAGGCCGGCCGTCTGGAGGTCGCGCAGGAGGTCTTCCCAGATGATGCGTCTGAACATATCAGCGGGCCTCCTCCGGCTTGATGGTCTCGACGTTCAAGCCAAGGCGGCTCAGGTAGGCGAGCATCGCTACGACCTCGGCGTCATTCGAGACCTTTATGCCTTTATCGGCGAGGGCCTTGCTGATCTCCTTCGACTGCATGTCGTAATCGGCTTGGATGGCCCCGGGCGTGCTGGCTTCGGGTTTGTAGGGCACGCCAAGGGTGCGCAGGGCCGAGATCTTACCGAATAGCTGCGACCGGTCGACGGCGTGCTCTTTAAGCCAGGGATAGGCTGGCATGATGGAATCCGGCTCAAGTTCGCGAGGGTTGATCAGGTGGCGGTAATGCCACGCGAGGTCCGGGCGGAGCAGGCCTTCACGGGCGAGATCCGGGCCGGTGCGGCGCGAGCCCCACTGAAAGGGGCGGTCATAGATGGACTCACCAAGCCGGGAATAGCCCAAGCCGGCGCCATAGCGCAGGATATCCGGCTTCAATGTGCGGATCATCTGCGAATGGCAGTTATAGCAGCCCTCGCGGATGTAGATGTCGCGGCCGGCGAGTTCCAGCGGCCGATAAGGCTTCTGGAGTCGGTGCTCGAGTAGCTTCGCGTCGCCATCGCCCTTGTAGAGGACGACGGTCGGGATGATCTGCAGGGCGCCGCCGATGGCGACCGCGATGAGGGA
>CAIVYX010000073.1 GCA_903910245.1 uncultured Opitutia bacterium
GGCGACCGCCGCCAAGGAGATCAAAGGCAATCGCAGCGGCCTGACCTACTTCGGTCAGGAAATCGCCAAGCTGAAGCCTGCCGCGGCTCCCTTCCGCTCCGCCGAGGCCGCGCTTACCAAGCTGCGCGCCGATCTCGCGGCTGCCCAGGCAAAGGCCCGCGATGTCGCCGCCGAGATTTCCGCGCACCGCGAGCGCATCGTCTTCCTGAAGGCTGCCCAATTCAACGTCGGCGTCCTCACTGAGCAGGATAAGCTTACTAAGCTCGAGCAGGATATCGCCGACCTCGTGGCCGCCAAGGCGGACAACGAGGCCGCCAAGGTGACCGCCGCGGCCCGCATCGAATCCTCTAAGAAGACTTCGGCGCAGAACGAGGACTTGATCCCGAAGCAGCACGACGCTCTCGAAGCGCTCAAGGCCGAATTCGCCGCCTTGGACAAGACGCTGTCGCCCTTGCGCCTGAGTGAAGCCGAGGCGCTCGGTAAGATCGAGGCCCAGCAGAAGCTCGTTGAAGCCCAGAGCGAAGCCATCGTGCGCCTCGGCCAGGATCGCGACGCCATCGTCGCGGTCGCCGCCGCCGCGGTCGCCGCCTACCGCGACAAATATACCACGCCGCTCCGCGCGCGTCTCACCGAAGCGACCGTTAAGGTCGACGAATTGAAGAAGGTCGCCGACACCGCTAAGGCCGCCGCCGATAAGGTGAAGGTCGCCGTCGCCGCCGCGGCCGCGAAATCGAAGGGGCTCGCCCTCGCTTCCGTCAAGGCCACCGATTTAGCCAAGCAGGCCGGTATGAATCTCACCGCCGCCGAGAAGGCCTTCGGCGAAGCCCGCACTTTCGGTGCCGTGTTCTCCTTTAGTTATTTCTCTCGTAAGAAGCAGACCGAGCAGCAGGTCGTCGAAGCCAAGACTGCGCTTACGAAGGCCCAGACATGGCAGGGCGTCGCCGCCCAAGAGCTCGTCGCCGCAAAGTCCATTGAACAGGCGCTCGTCGCCACGCAGACCACCGCTGATGCCACGGTCGTCGCCGCGGACAAAGCTATCGTGCCCGCCGGCGTCGCCGTCGCCGCGATCACGAAGGAGCGTTCCCTGCATCTGATCGAACGCGAGAAGCTCGCCGCCCCCGGCGTCGCCGCCGAGAAGGACTACGCCGCCAAGCTACCTGCCCTCCAGGCTTCCGTGCAGAAGGCCAAGGATGGTCTCCCGGTCCTTGAGAAGGCACTGGTCGCCGTCCGGGCCCAGTTGACTGAATCCGGTAAGCCCGTCGAGGCCAAGCGTCTCCTCGTGGAAGCGGCCGCCAAGACCCTCGAACTCACTAAGAGCGAGAAGGCTAACGCCGAGAAGGCGCTCGCCGCTGCCCAGAAGGATATTCCGCAGCGCGACAAGAACCTCGAGGAGATTGCCAAATCCTACGCCGAACTCACTCCTCAGGTCGAACCGATGAAGGCCAAGGTGAAAGCCGCGCAGGAGCAGTATTTCGCGATGTTGCCCAAGCGTGAAGTCGCGAAGAAGAATTAAGCTGAAGCAGGGCCAGGGCTAGGGCCAGGGCTAGGTAATATTGGTAGGGACAGCACCACGTGCTGTCCTTGCTTGTATGGGTAGGGTCGGGACCGCGTCACGACATAGCCTTTCGTTTCGGGTGGCGGGTGGCAGCCCCGGGTGGCAGGTGGCGGGAATAGTTTGAGCAGGGAAGGGTGGTTTGACTCAACCCAGCCCTAGCCCTAGCCCTAACCCTGTCTCTAGCCCTTTACCGCCATGCTCTCTCGTCGTCGTTTCCTGGAATCTACCTTTGTCGCCGCCATCGCCGCTTCGCTCGGCGCCGCCGAAGGTAAGCGCGCCCCGCGCGTGGTGCTGCGTTCCTCTTGGCAGACGGTGAACATCGGCGACATCGCCCACACGCCGGGTATGCTCGCCTTGCTCGAGAAGTATTTCCCGGAGGCCGTGATCACCCTCTGGCCAAGCAACGTCGACAATGGCGTGAAGGAGATGCTGGCGGCCCGTTTTCCGAAACTGCAGTTCGTCGGCCCCAAGACCGACGTCGCCAAACTCTACGCCGAGAACGATTTCCTCCTGCACGGCTCCGGCCCTTCGCTCGTGGGCGAAAAGCAGGTCGCGCTGTGGCGCCAGCAGGGCCCCAAGCCTTACGGCGTGCTCGGCATCACCCAGGGCCAGCCTACCCCCGAGACGGCCAAAATCCTCAGCGGCGCACAGTTTGTTTATTTCCGTGACTCGGTCTCGCTCGCGACCGCCAAGGCCGCCGGCGTGAAATGTCCGGTGATGGAGTTCGGTCCAGATGGTGCGTTCGCGACCGACCTGCGTAACGAGGAGAAGGCCGAGGCCTTCCTGCATGGCTGGGGCCTTGAGCGCGGCAAGTTCCTCTGCTGCATCCCGCGTTACCGCATCACGCCCTATTGGACGATTCACAAGGAGCGTGTCTTTGATCCCGTGAAGCAGAAGCGTAACGACGAGATGAAGGAGCATGACCACGCGCAGTTGCGCGCCGCGATCGTCCAGGTCGTTAAGCAGACCGACCTCAAGGTGCTGATTTGCCCCGAAGACCGCACCCAGATGGCCTTGGGCAAAGAGATCCTTTTCGATAAGTTGCCCGATGACGTGAAGGACCGCGTCGTCTGGCGTCAGGACTACTGGCTGACTGACGAGGCGCTGAGCGTCTACGTCCGCAGTGCCGGTCTCTTCGGAAACGAGATGCATTCGCCCATCATGTGCGTCGGTAGCGGCATCCCCGCCATCGTCTGCCGCTGGTCCGAACAGACCTCCAAGGGCAACATGTGGAAGGACATCGGCCTGAATGAGTGGCTGTTCGACCTCGATGACGAACCGCAGCTCGCGGGCATCGTCCCAGCCGTGCTCGCCATGGCCAAGGATCCCGCCGCTGCGAAGGCCAAGGTCGTCAAGGCCCAGGCTATCCTGCACGAACGTCAGTCCGCCGCGATTGGCCGCGTCCGTAAGGGTGTCGGCGCCTAAGCTGGCTTACTTCTTGGCCGGAGCTTTCGCCTTCGGCTTCGGCTGCTCGGCGAGCATGACCGTCACGGCCGGCGTGGGCTCGTTGACGCCGGAGAAGGCGTTGTAGGCGTGCTGGAAGGCCGCAGCGTCACGGACGTCGCCTTCGGCGATGAGCCACTGGTAGCGCAGCTTGAAGGGGGCTTCCGACGTGGCGATGCCCTTCGGGAAGGCGCCGAAGCGGCCGTAGTCGCGGTAGGCCGAGAAGGCCGTGTCCTTGGGGTTGGAAGGGTGGTTGAGCAGGAGTGCCGTGAAGGTCTTGCCTTCGATCGTGAAGACTTCGGCAACCCAGGTGAGGTCCTTGACCTTATGGATCAGGACATCCTTGCCCGGATAAACATAGGTGGTCTTCGTGCCGTCGATTTTCTCGGAGGGTCGGAACTGCGCGCCCGCGTGCTCGGGGTCGCCATCAATCTTGGCTTCTCCGTGGTCGGGCTTAAGCGTGCTCTTCATCTCGACACCGAAATAAAAGGGCGCGGTCGGCTTCGTGAACGTGAAGGTGCGTTCCTCGGTCAGGATCGGCTTGGCCGACGCGGTGGCGCCTTGCCAGTCGATCGCGGCCACGAAGCCATCGGCGGTCGGCTTGATTGCCGTGACGACCTGGTCGCCACCGCTCATGTGCCAGCGGTCGTAGGTCTTGCCGTCGACCGTGATCTTCGCGAAGCCGAGCATGATGCCGCGGTGGTGGGTGAAGTTGAAGCCCGGGCCCTTGGTCAGGCGGAGGGCGCCGCTGGGGTCGAAGACGTGGAGGTAGGGCTTGTAGTTATCCAGGCGCTTGGCCGGGGTGCTGACATCGTGGGCTGTCATGAAGCGGGCCACGACCTTGCCATCCTGGACGACGTCGACGGCCTCGTTCGGGGTCACCTTGATATCGGCGGCGAAGGCTTGGGTAAGGGCAAGCAGGGTGCCTAGGGCGAGGGGTAGGGGACGCATTGAGGGATTTTAAGCACCGAAAGGGCTCAATGGGAACCTCGGAATCTCACAGGAAACTTTACCTAAGTGCGGGGGTTGCATAAGCGTAATCCTATGCCCCTTCGTCCCGTCCTCGCCCTTCTGGCCATCTTCTCGGCCGGCCTCTCCTCGCTCTTCGGCGCGAGCGCCAAGCCGAATATCGTCTACATTCTAGCCGATGACCTGGGTTTCGCTGAGCTCAGTTGCAATGGCTCCGACCGTTACAAGACCCCGAACATCGACGCCTTGGCGAACAGCGGCGTGCGCTTCACCCGTTTCTATACCGTGCCGCTCTGCGGACCCTCGCGTGCGTTGATCCTGACCGGACGTTATGGCTTCCGGACCGGTGCCGTCACGCAGGACGCGTGCAAGACCATTATCCGCACCGGCGAGAAGGCGGAGCAGATGATTCCGACTGTCCTGAAGAAGGCTGGCTACGCCACGGCGATGATTGGTAAGTGGGGTCAGCTTTCACCTTCGGGCGATCCATCGGACTGGGGTTTCGACCATGAACTCTATTACAAGGGCAGCGGTATGTATTGGAACAGCAAGGTAGCCCAGCCGATGTCCGAAGGTGGCGTCGTCCGCGGCGACCCGGATACCTACGTCGTCGACGGCAAGACCATCAAGGTGAAGGACGACGAGTATATCCCCGACCTTCTGCACAAGGATGCGACCGCTTGGATGGAAGCGCGCAAGGGTGCCCCGTTCTTCCTTTATTATTCGCTGTCCCACGTGCATGGCGAGATATTGCCCACACCGGACAGCGCCCCTGCACCAAAGGGCGAAACCGAAGAGGCCAAGCGTAAGCGCCATTATGTCGATAACATCCTCTACATGGACAAACTCGTCGGGAAGCTCGTGGCCGAACTCGATCGCCTCAAGTTACGCGACAATACCGTGATCATGTTCATGGGCGACAACGGTAGTGCCAAGGCCAACGCGCCTGACGCCACCATCGGCGGCCGACGCGTGGAAGGGGAGAAAGGCTCCATGAAGGAAGGTGGCGGTCTCGTGCCTTTCTTCGCCACTTGGCCCGGCGTCATGGCATCCGGTAAAGTGAACGCCAATGTTTCCGACGCCAGCGATCTCCTGCCGACCTTCGCTGAAATCGCTGGTGCGCCGATGCCGACCGGTCGCGTGATTGACGGACGCAGCCTCGTCTCGCAGCTCAAGGGTGACGCCAAGTCCCCGCGTACCTGGGCTTTCTGCCAGCTCAGCAATAACTACTACGTCCGCGAAGCGGGCTGGAAGCTCGATCAATCGGGCACCCTTTACGACATGAAGGACGCCCCGTTCAAGGAAGTCGCCGTCGCAGCCGACACCAAGGATGAAGCCGCCGTCGCCGCTCGTGCCCGCCTAGCGGCCGCTTTGACCGGCCTGAATCCCGCTGCCGGCTATAAGGATGAGGTTGGCGACGGCTCGGGCCGCAGCGGCAACAAGGAAGAGAAAAAGAAGAAGACTAAGAAGGTCAAAGAGCCTAAGTAATCGGCATGACCCTGCGTCTGCTCTGCGCCTTCCTGCTGGCCTCGTCCGTCCTCTGCGGCGCTGACGAGGTCCTGACGGACAAGTCTTCGCCCTCGAAGGTCATGGCCTTGTATCAGAAGGTCCTGGCGGCCGCTCGGAAGGAGCCGCCTGCTCCAGGTGGCATCATCTGTATCGGGAGCTCGCATATGCAGTTGTGGAAGTCGGTGAAGGAGGACCTCGCGCCCCTGACCGTCCATAATTACGGCATCGGCGGTAGCCGCATGACCCATGCCACCGACCTCTTCATCGATAACCTCGCCATCCCGTTCAAGCCGCGCGCGGTGATCCTCTATGAGGGCAGCAACGACATCAACGCCGGCACCCAGCCCGAGGAAGTACTCGCGAATTTCAGGAAGCTCTACGGTAAGCTGCACGCCGCCTTACCCCAGGCCCGCCTCTACGTCCTCGGCGTCGTGCCCAGCCCAGGTAAGCGCTTTGAGAAGATCGCCGACCTGCGTAAGGCGAACGAGCTAATCGCCAAGGAGTGCGCGACGCAGCCGTGGATGAAGTTCATCGACGTCACCGAGCCGCTCATCGGTGCCGACGGGAAACCGCGGGAAGAACTCTTTATTCCTGGGAATATCCACATGCTGCCGGCCGGTTATGTTGTCTGGAAGTCCGTCATCGCTCCCGTTATCGTCCCCACCGAGAATCCCTTCGAACATGTCAAATAATCACCCTTCGGACTATAAACGTAATCTCAGCCGGGAGATTGCGGCTTACTTCATCGTCGTCCTCTGCGCCTTACCGATTCACTTCTGGATCCATTCGACCTTCGAGGCGCACGACGGCTGGGGGTCTTATCTGGCGAGCGCTTCGTTCACCTATATCTTAATGGGCCTGATTGGCGCCGTCTTCGTCTCCAAGCTGAGCCTCCGGACCAAGCTCATCCTGACCTTTATCCTCGTCGCGGTCTGAGGTCGGGAGCTAGGTCAGCACGCAATGCTGACCCTACCTCGGTGCAGGTTGTCAGAGTCTTTGTTAGAGTCGGCGTAAACAAAGGTCTCTAACCTGAGAAACTCTCGGTTATTTGCCTCAATTCCAGCTGGCGGAGAGGGAGGGATTCGAACCCTCGGTACCTTGCGGTACACTGCATTTCCAATGCAGCGCGATCGACCACTCTGCCACCTCTCCTTTGTTACCAGCTAGAAGGTGCATCAAAGGGAGGGCGGGGGGTGGGTCAA
>CAIVYX010000074.1 GCA_903910245.1 uncultured Opitutia bacterium
GCGGGCGGTCAGGCACGCGGCCGTCCAAGGCGCCCTGCAGGGCCTCGCCGACGGAGGGGTCGACCTGGATAACCATCGTCTTCCCGGCGGTCACGAGGAATACGGCGGTGCCTCCCTTGACGGGGATGACCTCGATGCCGGTGACGGGCACTGCCTCCAACTTGCTCATGCCTCAAAGTGTGCCCGCCTCGGCCGTCCCGCAAGCCCTCGCTGCTTATAGGGCGTAGGGTTGCCTTGAAATCGGCCTCCGTTCCCGCACGGTGATGGCGTGCACCCCTTCCTTGCCGACGAGTTTCTTTTCGACTGGAGCAGCCTGAAGCCCGAACACGTCGAGCCGGATATCCGCGAGGCCCTGCGCCGCGCTCGCGCCAACGTCGACGCATTCAAGCACACGAAGGGCGCCGACCTGACCTACGCCCAGGTGCTGCTGAGTTTCGAGGCCACGACCAAGGAACTCTCCCGTGCTTGGGGTCTGGTCTCACACCTCGATTCGGTCCTGAACTCGCCCGAACTCCGCAAGGCCTACAACGCGATGATGCCCGAGGTCACTGCGTTCTTCACTTCGCTGACGCTCGATCCGGAACTGTGGGCGGTCTTCAAGGCTTACGCCGCCACCGCCGACGCGAAGGCGCTGACGGGCGTGCGCCGCCGCTTCCTCGAGGAAACGATGGCCGATTTCGAAGAGAACGGCGCGGACCTCCCGGCGGAAGGGAAGACGCGCCTAGCGACCCTCAACGCCCAGCTGGCGGAGAAGACGCAGAAGTATTCCGAGAACGTCCTGGATTCCACTAACGCGTGGGAACTCTTCATCGACGACGAGAAACGCCTCACGGGTCTGCCTGCCGGCGCGCTCGCCGCGGCCAAGCAATCCGCTACCGCCAAGGGCAAGCCGGAAGCCTGGCGCCTCACGCTGCAATCCCCCTCGGTCATGCCGGTGCTACAGTATGCCGAAGACGAAGACCTGCGCCGCCAGTGCTGGGAAGGCCTCGGTCAGGTCGGCCTAAAGGACGCCTGGGATAATACCGCGCTCGTCGGCGAGATCCTCGCCCTGCGTCACGAGAAGGCCCGCCTGCTAGGTAAGAAGCACTTCGCCGATTTCACCACGGCCCGCCGCATGGCTCGTACGGGCGACACGGCACTGAAGTTCATTGAGGACATCGGTCTGCGTATCCGCCCGAAATTCCAGGCCGAAGGCGTCGAGCTCGAACAATACCGCGCCGCCAAGGTCGGCGACACGCTCCGTTCGCTGCACCCGTGGGAATTCGGTTACTGGTCCGAAAAGATGCGTCGCGAGAAATATGATTTTGACGACGAGGCCCTGCGCCCGTGGTTCCCGGTCGACGGTGTGATCGCCGGCATGTTCCGCCTCTTCGGCGGTCTCTTCGGCATTCAGGTCGTCGCCCGCGATACTTATCATATCGACCAGACCACCGGTGCGAAGACCGTCGTCCGTGCCGCTGAACCGCGCGTCGAAGGCGCGCCGATCTGCGTCTGGCATCCTGAAGTCCGTTTCTACGAAGTGCGCGACGGAGGCCGTCTACTGGGCTCTTTCTACACTGATTGGTTCCCACGCGAATCGAAGAGGGGAGGGGCTTGGATGAATTTCTTCCGCACCGGCGGACCGCGTCCGGACGGCTCGTTCGCCCCGCACCTCGGCCTGATGTGCGGCAACTTCACGCCACCCGTCGCCGGCAAGGAGGCGCTACTCAATCACGACGAAGTCACCACGGTCTTCCACGAGTTTGGTCACCTGCTCCATCACCTCCTCAGCGAGGTCGAGGTCGAATCCCTCTCCGGCGTGCGCGTCGCTTGGGATTTCGTCGAGCTGCCTTCGCAGATCCTCGAGAACTGGTGCTGGGAGGAAGAGTCCCTCGCCGTCTTCGCCCGCCACCACGAGACCGGCGCGCCGTTGCCGTCCGGCCTCCTGGCCAAGCTCGATGCCGCCGCCAACTTCCGCGCCGCCTCGACCTGCATGCGCCAGCTCGCCTTCTCCAAGCTCGATCTCGACCTGCACATCCGGGCTGAGGAGCTCCGCGGCCGCGACTTGGACGCCCATTGGAACGAGGACTTCGCCGACTGGCAGGCCCAGACTACCCGTCGCGGTCCGGCCATGGCCCGCCGTTTCAACCATCTGTTCTCGGATGCCACGGGCTACGCCGCCGGCTATTATTCTTACAAGTGGGCCGAGGCCCTCGAGGCCGACGCCTTCACCCGCTTCCTCAAGGAGGGGGTCCTGAACCCCCAGGTGGGGCGGGAACTGAGGGCCAAGGTGCTCTCCAAGGGTAATTCCGAGCCGGCCGAGACACTCTTCCGGGATTTCATGGGCCGGGACCTCGACCCAGAGGCCCTTTTGGAGCGCGACGGGCTGGCCTAAGGCCGCCTCCCCCCGCTGGGTGTCAAGAATCCCGCAATAATTGGGTAACGGTGGCTTATTCCCCTTGCACAAGGGCCTATTTTCCTATGCGTAAGGCCTTTACAGATGAATCTCCGTAACATCGCAGTCATTGCTCACGTCGACCATGGCAAAACGACC
>CAIVYX010000075.1 GCA_903910245.1 uncultured Opitutia bacterium
AAGCTGAACCTCGAGACCAACCACGCCACGCTCGCCGGCCACACGATGGAGCATGAGATGGAAGTCTCGATCGGCGCGAACGCCCTCGGCTCGGTCGATGCCAACCGCGGCGATACGCTTGTCGGCTGGGACACCGACCAGTTCCCGACCGACCTCTACCTCACGACGAACATCATGCTGCGCATCCTCAAGATGGGCGGCCTCACCAAGGGCGGCCTCAATTTCGACGCCAAGCGTCGTCGCGAGTCGCACGAGCCCGTCGACCTCTTCCACGCCCACATCGGTGGCATGGATGCCTTCGCTCGCGGCCTTAAGATCGCTCATGCGATTATCCAGGACGGCAAGATGGATAAGTTCGTTTCGAATCGCTACGCCTCTTGGGACAGCGGCATCGGCAAGAAGGTCGAGTCCGGCAAGGTCACCCTCGCCCAGCTCGACGCTTATGCTCAGGGCATCAAGGCGCCGGCGCTCGCGTCCGGCCGCCAGGAGATGCTCGAGAACCTGATCAACGAGTATATCCGCTGAGGCTATGGCGATCGTCCTGGGTCTTGACCTGTCCACGCAGAGCGCGACGGCGCTCGTGCTGGACACGGCGAAAGGCACGACGGTCGCCCGCGCCCGCGCGGCGTTCGGCGCCGACTTCCCCGAACGCGGACATCCGGAAGGATTTATCCGCGGAGGGCAGGGCGGCGAAGTGCACGCCGACCCGCTCCTTTGGCTTGATGGCCTCGAGCTCGCGCTCGACCGCCTCGCCCAACTGACCGACCTCTCGAAGATCGACGCGGTCTCCGTCTCTGGCCAGCAGCACGGCAGCGTTTACCTCGCCGCCGGCTACGAGGCAGCGCTCGCCGATGGCAACCGCGCCACGTCGCTCTCTGCCAAGATTTCTCCGGTCCTCTCTCGTCGCTCTTCGCCGATCTGGATGGATTCATCCACCGCGGCCGAATGCGCCGAGATTGCCGCCGTCCTCGGTGGCGACCAGGCCGTCTGCGACCTGACCGGCTCCGTGGCCACGCAGCGTTTCACTGGCCCGCAGATTCGCCGCTTCGCCAAGCTCGAGCCCGCCGCCTGGGCCAAGACCAAGCGCGTTCATCTCGTCTCTTCCTTCTTTGCTTCGGTACTCGCCGGCAAGGACGCCGCGATCGATACGGGTGACGGCGCCGGCATGAACCTGATGGATATTCGCAAGGGTGACTGGGCTCCCGCCGCGCTCGCCGCGACTGCGCCCGATCTCGCGGCCAAACTTCCGCCCGTCCGTCCCGGATCCACCGTCGCCGGAGGTATCTCCGCTTATTTCGTCGCCCGCTACGGTTTCTCGCTGAAGTGCCAGGTCGTCATCGGCACTGGCGATAATCCTTCCAGCCTCGTCGGCATGGGCGCTTCGAAGCCGGGCAAGGTCGTCATCAGCCTCGGCACGAGCGATACACTCTTCGCTGCGATCGAAGGTATCCGTACCGACTCCGCCGGTCTCGGCCACGCTTTCGGTAATCCGATGGGTGGCAGCATGAGCCTCGTCTGCGTGCGCAACGGCTCGCTCGCCCGCGAAGCGATCCGCCGCGAATGCGGTCACGCCGATTGGACGGCTTTCTCCGCCGCCGTCGACTCTTCTCCCGCCGCCGTCTCCGCCGTGCTTCCGATGGAGGAGCCCGAAATCACCCCGCGCCGTCCTGCTGGACGCATCTCCCTTGGAGCCGCCACCACTCAGGCGACGCTCCCGCGTGCCGCCGTCGAAGGTCAGGCGCTCAGCCTTCGTTACCACAGCCGCTGGGTCGGTACCGCGACCACTCAGCTGTTGCTGACGGGTGGAGCCTCCGAGAATCCTTCCGTGGCCAAAATCTTTGCCGACGTCTTCGGTGCCCCAGTGCTCCGTCTGGCCGTCTCCGACTCCGCTGCCCTAGGTGCCGCCCTGCGTGCCGCCGAGGGGGCCTGCGGGGCCAAGATGGCCGATCTGGAGCCTGTTTTCTGTGCCCCGGCCCCGGGTGTCGTCCAGCCGAATCCGATCCTCCGGGCGGCCTACGACAAGCTGGAGGCCGAACTGGGCCAATCGCTGTCGCGTAAGGCATAAATTAGGGTCTGTGAGCATTGCCC
>CAIVYX010000076.1 GCA_903910245.1 uncultured Opitutia bacterium
GACCCGCAGACCGTGCAGGTCATCACCATCCACCGCTCCAAGGGCTTGGAGTACGACATGGTGTACATGCCCTGCTTGAACAACTCGCGGCAGCCCATCGCCCACCTGCGGACCGGCGAACTGCTGTCCATGCCGACGTCGGGTCAGGATTTCCGCCCCAAGTGGCTGCTGGCGAGCGTCGGCACGAATGTCGCCCACCTCGACCCCGTCCTGAGCGCGGCCGTCTCGCGGGCGAAGTCAGAGAGCGCCTATGGCAATCTCGGCCGCCTATACGTCGGCATGACCCGCGCGAAGCATCGCCTCATGCTGGTCACGACGGCGCTGAGCGAGGATAAGCTCACCGATTTGGAACTAGGGTCTGGTAAGGCTGATTTCGCTGGGTTGATTGAGATGACGCTGGGGAAGTTGGGGAATCCTACGGACGTCTCGCTGGGCGGCATCGAAGCCGCGATGGCCTGGCAGGCTGCCGGCGAGGGCGTCGCGTGGATCGCGACCCGGACCCAGGAAGAAGAAGCCAAGGCCCGACGTCAGACCGGCGGGCGTGGGTCGATCGTCGCACAGCGCTATACTCCGGCTCAGGTGCTCGAGAAGCTAAGGCCATCCAAGCCGGCGGATGGCAATATGTACGGCTGGAAGCCCTCGAGCGACGAACCCGGCGGTCGCGAGCTCGGCAATCTCGTCCACGGGCTCATGCAGGGCCTCGGCTGGGATATCGAAGGATTCCTGGGCGGGCTCGAAGGCGCGAACGTCGCGCCTGAATCCGTCGCCCTCAAGGCGCCGGCGATCGAGCTCATCCAGAAGTGTCTCGCATCGGCTGAAGTGCGCACGCTCCTGGGAGAAGCTCCCCAGGGAGTCACCCTATGGCTGGAACGGAAAGCCGCCCTGGTGCATGAAGGGAAACTCCTCAGCGCCGTCTTCGACCGCGTGCATGTCATCCCTGGCGAGTCCGCGACCGTCATCGATTACAAGACCAACGATTGCTCCGTGGAAGACCTCAGGGAAATGTATCAGGGCCAGATGGATTTGTATCGAATCGCCGTGGCGAAGTTGTGTGGCCTGAGTCCGGAGAAGGTGCGGTGTGTACTTATTCATGTCAGGCAGGGTGAGTTGGTGGAGTGCTGACGCGCCCTGCGGATTGTGCAAAAGTGCAAATCGGAGCGGAGCTCCTGTGCAAAAGTGCAAATGTGAGAGGCAGCGCTCAAGGGGAGACCGGAAACCGGATAGTTTGCTGGGGTGCATCAAAGGTAGGGGCGTGCGGCCCGCGCGCCCACGGATGACCGGGCCGGTCATCCCTACCTCAGTCGACGCGGAGTTTGGGGAAGTGCTTGCGGACGTGGTTGATGACCTGTTCAAGCTGACCGTTTAGCTCGAAGGACTCGGCGACGAAGCCGTGATGAGTACAGGCCAGGGAGACCGTCGGCTTGGCTCCGCCGGTGATGACGACCAGGTGGTGCGGCGCAAGGCGTACGACGACGACCTCGACCCCGCCCTTCCCCTTCACGACGTCGACGGAGAGGATGCCGGGCGCGGCGGAGCCGCGCAGTTGATCAGTTGATTCGTTGGCCAGTTGGCCAGAACGGCGGGATTTCGGTGACATGGGGATACGGGAGCGGCGAGGGTTACGGGAGGTGCGGGTGGGCTTGGTGGGCTTTTTCATGTTGGTGGTATTGTGTTAGAGTGAAAGCGGATGGGGATCAGGAGCGGGCCGTCGGGCCATGCTCGCCAAAGCGGGTGATGACGATGGCTCCACAATCCTCGCAGACGGCGAAGTGGATGGACATGCAGTCG
The DNA here is from genome assembly GCA_903910245.1 of uncultured Opitutia bacterium. Lineage (GTDB taxonomy): Bacteria > Verrucomicrobiota > Verrucomicrobiia > Opitutales > UBA953 > UBA953. Next base: position 1,789 of record CAIVYX010000076.1, read on the forward strand.
GCCGGACTATGACCCGCGCCCAAGGTGATGTGCATGCGGCCGCGTAGCAGTTTGCCGTCATGCACGGCGTCGTAGTGAGATCCGAACTTTTTCTCCTGGGTGTCCGAAAGCTGGAGGGTGACCGGCAAGCCGACCTCAAGCTCCCAGAAATCCTTTGAGGACATACCGCGATGAAGGCCGCCTCGAATCAGGCCTGCGGCAATCGTCAGCTTGACGATGATGGGCTCAAGCTGATGGACATGACGGAAGGGGCAAACCAGAGCCAGATCCTGAGCCTTGGACGTAAAGACCACACGCCCCACGATATCTGGGTTCGTCATGCATTCGTCTACGAACTGCACGACGCTCTGAGCAGTCTGCTTGCGTGGCTTGGTGTCAGGCTCGTGAGGCGGAGGCGTGCTCACAGGCTGCTGACGTAGTGGCAGGAAAGCACGAAGCAGTTCCTTCAGGCGTTGCCACAACGACGATGCGCACGTCTTGAACTGTGCGATCAGCTGAGTGCGGCCACCTCGCTCGAAGATGCGGAAGCGCACGCAGGCGCCAGGCAACATAACGCGATAGGCGTTATGGCCGAAGCGACAGAGCGATGCACCGTCGATAGATTCCGGGACATGACAGAGAGCCCAGAACAGCGAGTCCGCGGAGGCGAAGACGTCGAAGCTGAGGCGGTGATTCTTACGAGCGAAGTGACACATGGGAGAGCCGGATTCATAGCCGATTGCGACCGATACACCAAGAACTTTTCTTACGCAACTCACTGCAGGTAATACACTTACGAATGTAATTCTAGCAACGCTAGTGGTGCTAGAGCCACTTGGATTCGATTAATCCTAGCAGCGCTACGACTACTAGGAATAGATGCATGCAGCGTAGCCGTGATGCGGCGGGAACACCTGGGCTACAGCGCAATTATACAGGAAGGAGTGCGGCGGTGTTATTTTGCATCCGGATCAGACGCGTCCCTAACCGATTCAGCGGATGCGATGTCATCGGATCCCTACCCAGCGCGGTGGGGATGCGAGGTGGAAGCGGTTGGCGGTTAGCGGTTGGGAATACAGAGAGGTAGCTAGGGCATGATGTAATCCTGCCCTACCCTCCGGACACCATGCGGCGGCCTTGTTTCGCAGCATGCCAGCGTGCCAGCAGATCCCCGCACGACCTACGGTCGTGGCAGTGTCTGTTGATTTCTATTACGAATTTTCTCGACAGAATGAGGGACTTCTGATGTACTGTCTTCATCTGAGATAACCAATGCCGAGCACTTGCCGTCGGGGCACCTAATCGAACCGACGGCCGCTTAAGCGACTCAGAAAGCGTGTTAAAACCACGCGGGGCCACTCTGTTCCGCCGATTCAAACCGGCATCACAGCTCCCCGGGGGGCACTCGTGCCCGCATGGCTCAAGCTGACCAGTTGATCAGAGGCCCGGAGGCCCAGAACGCGAAAAACACCCAAAACGACGAACTAAGAAGGAAGAACCAAGAACAGCCCAAGCTACCCCCTATGTCGTGACGCGGTCCCGACCCTACCCTCGAAACGAGCCTACCCCCACCCCTGCCCCAACCCCTACCCCTTCTTAACCTTTATGAACAACCCAACACTGCCACCTACCAAACTCGTCCTGCGCACCTACACGACCGACCTCCCGGCCGACGCGGTGAAGCGCCAGCTCCAGGAGCTGGTCGAGACGTCCGCGCTCCTCAACACGTCGTTCCTGAACGGGGAATGGGACGAGGACACCCGCATCGGTGGCCTTGACCAGCACGGCGACATCATCCTGCGCCACCGGACGGAACGCGCCAAGCGCGAGCTGACGATCGAAC
>CAIVYX010000077.1 GCA_903910245.1 uncultured Opitutia bacterium
CAGTCTTAAGGCGCGGTAGCCAAGTGGTAAGGCCGGGCTCTGCAAAAGCCCCATGCGTCGGTTCAATTCCGACCCGCGCCTCCAGTTTAAAACAAGAAGGGCGTCCCGAACCGGGACGCCCTTCTTCTTTCCTGAGACTGACCTTAGCGGACCGTCTTGCTGAGGTTGGCGACGCCGTTGACCTTCGAGTTCACGCGCAGGCGCAGGCCGTTGAGGCGGATGAAGCCCGTGGCGTCGTCCTGGTTGTAAGCCTTAGTCGGATCCGCTTCCATCGTGGCGATGTGCGGATTGTAGAGCGAACGCGGGCTCTTTCGTCCGGCGACGTAAACGCAGCCCTTGTAGAGCTTCACACGGACGGTGCCGGTGACGTTGCGCTGCGACTCGGTGATGAGGGCCTGGAGAGCGAGGCGCTCAGGAGCATACCAGAAGCCATTGTAGACGAGCGTGGCGTAGCGCGGGACGAGCGAGTCGCGCAGGTTCATCACCTCGCGGTCCATAGTCAGAGATTCAATCTGCCGATGGGCGAAGTGCAGAATGGTGCCGCCCGGGGTCTCATAGACGCCGCGGCTCTTCATGCCGACGAATCGGTTCTCGACCATATCGACGCGGCCGACGCCATGGCGGCCGCCGATCTTATTGAGGGTGCGCATGACGCCGAGGGGGTCGAGCTTCTTGCCGTTGACGGCGACGCAGTCGCCCTGGCGGAACTCGAGTTCAGCGTACTCGGGCTTGTTCGGCGCATCTTCCGGGGAGACGGAGAGCTTGAACATGGCCTTGTTCGAAGGATGGAAGGCGTCCATCCACGGATCTTCGAGGATGCCGGCCTCGAACGAGATGTGGAGGAGGTTGCGATCGGATGAGTAAGGCTTCTTGGCACTGGCCTCGACCGGGATCTTGTTGTCGGCACAATAAGCGATCATCTCGGCGCGACCGGGGAAGTCCTTACGGAAGGCTTCGTTACGCCAAGGGGCGATGATCTCGAGATCAGGGGCGAGAGCCGCGCAGGTGAGCTCGAAGCGGACCTGGTCGTTACCCTTGCCGGTGGCACCGTGGGCGATCGCGGTGGCGCCTTCCTTGCGAGCAATCTCGACCATACGCTTGGCGATGAGCGGGCGCGCGATGGAGGTACCGAGGTAGTACTGACCTTCGTAGATGGCGCTGGCCTGCATCATCGGGAAGATGAAATCGCGAGCGAACTCGGCCTGAAGGTCGTCGACGTAAAGCTTGGAGGCACCGGTCTTCATGGCCTTCTGCTTAAGGCCCTTGAGTTCGTCTTCCTGGCCGATGTCGGCGCAAAACGCGATCATCTCGGCGTTGTACTTGTCCTTGATCCAGGAAAGGAGGACTGAGGTGTCGAGGCCACCGGAGTAGGCTAGGACGATTTTCTTCTTCTTGCTCATATTAGTGGGATGGAAAATTAGCCGCGGTGGGCGGCCAGGTGAGCGAGGATGGCCTTCTGCACATGCAGACGGTTCTCGGCTTGGTCAAAGATGATACTCTGCTTACTCTCGAGTACTTCGGCGGAAACTTCTTCACCGGGGTGGGCCGGGAGGCAGTGCATGAAATAGGCTCCGGGCTTGGCCGAGGACATCAACTTCGCGTTGACCTGATAAGGCTGCATCGTGCGCAGGCGCTCGGCCTTTTCGGCCTCCATGCCCATGCTCACCCAAACGTCGGTGTAGACCATGTCGGCACCCTTCACGGCGGCGGCGGGGTCGGTCGAGAACGTAAAGGTCTCCGGCAGTCCATCCTTCTTCAGCTGAGCGCGGATCTCGGCGCCAGGCTCATAGCCCGCGGGACCGGAGAGCGCAATCTCGACTCCGAGGGCGGCGCCACCGAGCACGAAGGAGTTGGCCATATTACACGCGGTGTCGCCAAGGAAGGCGACCTTCTTGCCCTTGAGCGAGGCGGCGTACTGTTCCGGGCGGCCGGGCGCGTAGCGTTCGGCGAGCGTGAACATGTCCGTCATGAACTGGCACGGATGCAGGAAGTCAGACAGCGCGTTAATAACCGGCATCGTGCCGCACCGGGCAAACTCCTCGAGCAGGCTGTGCTCATGGCAACGGATGACCATGCCATGGAGGTAACGTGAAAGGACGCGCGCGGTATCCGCCACGGTCTCACCGCGCGAGATTTGCAGATCGTCGGCATTGAGCATCACCGGCTGGCCGCCTAGCTCATGGAGGCCGACCTGAAAGGAGACGCGGGTACGGGTGCTCTTCTTGAAGAACATCAGGCCCCAGGACTGGTGCGCGAGGGCGACGGCGGCGGCCTTGCCCCGGCCGGCCTTAAGCGCCGCAGCCGCGGCGAAGACCTGAGCCGTTTCGGCCGGACTTAGGTCGGTCTCCTTTAGGAAATGACGCATCTCGGAAAGCGTTTGAACATAGGCTGCAAGCCCTGTTTGGACAGCGGAAAATAAGGGCGAAAAACCGCTCAGGCGGCCTTCCAACCGCCAAGGACCTGACGCAGGATCGCCACAGCCTCGGCCAGCTCCTCGGGCGAGGCGTTGAGCGGAGGCAGCAGACGCACGGCCACCCCGCCCGCCGGAGCGGTCAGGATGCCGGCCTCGCGCAGGGCAGCGACGACGGGAATCGGGTCAATATTCAGGATGACGCCGACCATGTAGCCAGCCCCGCGGACTTCCTTCACGAGGTCAGGGCGGAGTTGGACGAGTTTGTGGAGTTCGGCATGCCAGCCGACCGAGCGTTCGGTCACCTTAGCGAGCAGCTGTTCGGCTTCGATGATCTCGAGGACGGCCAGACCCGCGGTGGCCGCAAGCGGTCCTCCGCCGAAGGTGGTGCCATGCGAACCGGCCTGGAAAAGGTCGTCATGAGGCGGCGCCATCCAAATTGCGCCGATGGGGAAGCCGCCGCCGAGGCCCTTGGCCATGGCAATCGCATCAGGCTTTATGCCTGCAAACTCGTAAGCGAAGAACTTCCCGGTCCGGCCGATGCCGCACTGAATCTCATCGATCATGAAGAGAACGTTGCGTGCGCGGCAGAGCTGCTCGACGCCGCGTAGGAATTCGGGCGTAGCCGGGTTCACGCCACCTTCGCCTTGAATCGATTCGATCAGGACAGCAGCGGTGGTCTGGGCGTCGATGGCCTTGTCCCAGGCCGCGAGGTCGTTGAGCGGCACGGCGGTGAAGCCGGACAGCAGCGGGCGGAAGCCTTTCTGAATTTTCTCCTGAGGCGTGGCGGACATGCCGCCGAAGGTGCGGCCATGGAAAGCCTTCTCGGCAACGATGACGCCGATGCAGGCGCCCTCGGAGCCGGACTTGCGCTGACCATGGAGGCGGGCGAGTTTCAGTAGGCCTTCGTTGGCTTCGGCGCCGCTGTTACAGAAGATGACGCGTCCCGGGCCACAACGTAGTGCGAGCGCATGGGCTAGCTGGCCCTGCGGTTCGTTCCGGTAGAGATTGCTGACGTGGACGAGCTTGCCGGCCTGCTCAGCGATGCGCTTCACCCAGTGAGGGTGGGCGTGGCCGACGGCGTTGACGGCGATGCCCGAGGCGAAATCGAGGTAGCGCTTACCGGCGGCATCCCAGACGTGCGTCCCCTGCCCCTTCACGAGCGTGATGGGTGGAGCGCCGTAGTTATGGGCGACATTATCCGCGTAGTTCGCGGCGGTAGGATCTGTGGAGGGACCGTTCATTAACCGTGGACGATTTCGGTGCCGATACCCTTATCGGTGAAGACCTCGAGCAGGAGCGCATGCGGGACGCGTCCGTCGATGAAGTGCACGCGGCGGACGCCTTCCCTCAGGGCCTTAACGGCGCTATCGACCTTCGGGATCATCCCGCCGGAGATGACGCCCTTGCGCTTGAGTTCATCGACTTCGCTGACCTTCAGCGTGGTGATGAGGGAGGTAGGATCCTTCTCGTCGGCGAGTAGGCCGGGGACGTCGCTCATGAAGATAAGGCGGCGGGCGCGGAGCGAATTGGCCACCGCGGCGGCAGCGACATCGGCGTTCGTGTTGTAAGCCTGGTCATCAGCGTCGAGCGCAATGGGCGACACGACTGGCAAGTAGCCGTCAGCGAGTGCCTTCTTAATGAGCTTCGTCTTCACGAACTTGATATCGCCGACGAAACCGATGTCGACCGGCTGGCCCTTGTCATCAGCACCGAAGAGCTTCTCGCAAAGATTGACGTGGTTGCCCGGCATGCCGAGCGGGTTGGCACCGCGGGCCTTGAGGGATTCGCAGATCTGTCCGTTGATCTCGTTGTTAAGGGTCTCTTCGACGATCTTGACCGTCGCGGCGTCAGTCACGCGCATGCCGCCCCGGAACTCGGATTTGATGCCAGCCTTGTCCATGGCTCGGGTGATGGCCTTGCCGCCACCGTGGACGACGACGACCTGAATGCCGACGGCGGCCAGGAAGGCGATGTCCGTGGCGACGCGGTCGCGTCCGTCAGGACTCGGATCATCCATGAAGCTACCGCCGTACTTCACCACGAAGGTGGAGCCACGGAACTTGTGGATATAGGGAAGCGCCTCGAGAAGGACCTCGGCTTTTTGCGTGGCGGGAATGCTCATCTTACGGGAAGGAGTGTCGAGATTGCGGACGGGTGAGTAAACGGAAAACCTTACTCGCTCTTGTTGTAGTTCACGTAGCCGTCGGTGAGGTCGGCGGCCAGGAGCCGGAACTTCGCATCGCCGAGGTTGAGCTTGAGCCGGACGACGAAACGGGCGGCCTTTACGACCTGCTTCCATTGGGGCTTGTTCTCGGGTAGCGGCTTGCCGCCGAGGACGGCCGGGACGTCGTCGTAATAGATGTCCAGCTTGGCTTCGTCGAGGCCGGTACGGGCATAGCCGGCGGCGTCGGCGAGGCGGCCCCAGTTCGGGTCTTCGCCGTACCAGGAGGACTTCACGAGGAGAGAGTTGCCGATCGCGCGGGCGATCTTCTCGGCGTCGGCACGGGTGCGGGCGCCTTCAATCTCCACGGACACGACCTTGGTGATCTTCTCGCCGTCGCCGACAATCTTCTCAGCTAGCGCGAAGCAGACCTTATCGAGGGCATCTTGGAAGAGGGCCTGGAGGGCGGCGGGGGCGGAGGCTCCTACGGACACGCCCGAAACGCCGGAGGCGAGGAGCAGTACGGTATCGTTGGTGGACATATCGCCGTCGACGCTGACGCAATTGAACGACTGATCCGAAGCGGACTTCAGGGCCGTCTTGAGCTCCGCGGGCGAAGCGGCCGCGTCGGTGCAAACGAAGGCCAGCATCGTGGCCATGTTGGGCTCGATCATGCCGGCGCCCTTGGCGATACCGGCGATGGTGACAGTCTTCCCTTCCCAGACGAAGCGGGCGGTGACGGATTTCGGACGGGTGTCAGAGGTCAGGATAGCGTTGGCGGAACGCACGCCTTCGGTGGCGGCGCACGAAAGACGGGAGGCCGAGACTTTGATACCCTCGGCGACCTTGGCCATGGGGAGTAGTTCGCCGATACGGCCGGTGGAGCAGACGAGAAAGGAGTCGTTCGGGGCGCCCACGGCGGTGGCGGCAAGCTTCGCCATCGCGACGGCGTCAGCATCACCTTGGGCGGCCGTGCAGGCGTTGGCGTTGCCGCTATTGCCGACGATGCCACGGATCTTGTCCGCAGAAACGGCGAGCACCTGCTGGCAGAAACGTACCGGGGCGGCCTTCACGTCGTTGGTGGTGAAGACGCCGGCGGCGGCACACGGGTGATCGGCGACGACGAGCGTCAGATCGAGGCGGTCGAGGCCCTTATTACGGATGTCGCAACCGGCAGCGCCGACGCGGAAGCCGGGCACGTCGGAGACGCCCGGCGAATCATTGGTGAACTCGATGGACATGGAAAATCAGCGAAGGCCTTCGGACTCGTCCCAACCCATCATCAGGTTGAGATTCTGGACCGCCTGACCGCCGGCGCCCTTCAGGAGATTATCGATCACCGAGGTGATGATGAGATTGCCCGTGCGCGCGTCGGCGACGACGGAGCAGGCGACCCGGTTGGTATTTGCAACGTGCGCGGTATCAGGAAACTCGCCGGACTTGAGCAAGGTCACAAACGGCCGGCCGGCGTAGGCCTGCTGCCACACGGCCTCGACCTGGGCGACGGTGACGCCAGGGGCGGGCACGACGATGGTCGTGGCGATACCCCGATGCATCGGAGCGAGGTGCGGATTAAACTGGACCACGACTGGCTGGCCGGCGGCCACGCCGAACTGCTCCTCGATCTCGGCGATGTGCCGGTGACCGGGAATACCGTAAGCCTTGAGCGAGCTGTCACGCTCGGAGAACAGGAAGGCCACGTCGGCCTTTTTGCCCGCGCCGGAGACGCCGCTGTACGAGTTGATGATTAACCGGCCCGGCTCAGGTTTGAGCAGGCCCGCGCGCAGGAGCGGCACGAGCGGCACCTGGATACTGGTCGGGTAGCAACCCGGACAAGCGATGAGCTTCGCGGATTTCCAAGCGTCATCGGTCTGCAGTTCCGGGATGACGTAATGAGCCTGCGCGACGAGCGCCGGCGCCGGATGGTCATGGCCGTAATACTTTTTGTACAAGCCAAGGTCGCGCAAACGGAAGTCGGCGGACAGGTCGAGCACCCGCTTACCGGCCGCAACGAGCGGCTGGGCGTATTCGGCGGCGATGCCGTGCGGGAGGGCCAGGAACCAGACGTCCACGTCGGACTTCGCGCACTCCTCGGGGGAGGACGCGGAGAAGACCAAGGTGGGGTCGACGACACCACGGAGGCGCGGGATCTCGTCGGCCACGGACTTGCCGGCCAAGGTGCGAGAGCAGACTGCGGCGAGCTTGACCCGCGGGTGGCGGGCTAGGACGCGGACGAGCTCCTCCCCGGTGTACCCGGAGGCGCCGACGATGCCGACCTTGGTCAGGTTTTGGGACATGGCTTGAGAGGATAGGTGGGTTGGATGACGAAGTGATGGCGGGACACGGCGAACTGGGCAACAAAAAGGCCCCGGGGTGCCGGGGCCTTCGAGGTTTCCTGTCTCTTTGCGGATTAACGCTTCGAGAACTGGAAGCGCTTGCGGGCACCAG
>CAIVYX010000078.1 GCA_903910245.1 uncultured Opitutia bacterium
CATCTTCTACTGGTGGCACAAGGGTGACCGAAAGGGCGTCGATGCTGCGGACCTTCCGCGCACCTACTCCTGGGAGGCTGGCTCCGACAAGGACGCCTAAGGGTCACCCCGCATATGGCCGCCTGGTCTCACCGGGCCGCGGACGCTGGGCTTGCCCGACGGATCGCGGTCGCGCTAGGGGTTTCCGAACCCTTGGCCACTGTTCTCGCCCGTTCCTTTACGGACGAGGCCGAGGCGGAGCGTCATCTCCGCCCCCAGCTCGCCCACGTCTCCGACCCTTTCGCGGTCGGTGGCCTGCGCGAAGCCGCCGAACGTCTCGTGCTCGCCGCCGCCAAGGGTGAGCGTATCGCCATCCTCGGCGACTACGACGTCGATGGCGTCTCGAGCACGGCGATGCTCGTCCACTTCCTCCGCCGTCTCGGCGCCCACCCGGAGTACTTCGTTCCGCGCCGACTCGAGGAAGGCTACGGGCTTTCGATGGCCGCCCTCGAACGCGTGCTGGCCGAAGCCAAGCCGCAGCTCTTCGTCGCCCTCGATTGCGGCACGAACTCCAAACCGGAAGTCGATCGACTGCGCGCCGAAGGAGTCGACGTCATCGTGGTCGACCACCACGTGGCCAAGGAGACCCGCGTGACCTGCACGCTCGTTAATCCTCGGGTCAATGACGCCGAGGACGCCCCATGGCAGTCGCTTTGTACCGCTGGACTGGTCTTCAAACTCGTCCACGGTGTGCTGAAAGTCCTCCGCCTCGCCGGCGACGAACGCGGCACGAGCATTGTGGTGAAGGACTACCTCGATCTCGCCGCCCTCGGCACAATCGCCGACCTAGTCCCACTTCGTTCGGAGAATCGTATCCTCGCTGCCCATGGCCTCAAGGCCCTCGGCGAAGCCCGCCGCCAAGGCGTACGTGCGCTCATCGCCGTCAGCGGCATGGAGCCGGGTGGGGTGCTGACCTCGCTCGACGTCTCCTATCGCATCGGTCCGCGAATCAACGCCAGCGGCCGTCTCGCCGACGCCTCGCTGCCGTTGCGTCTGCTGCTTTCCGACGATCCGGATGACTGCCTACGCGACGCCGCTCAGCTCGACTCCATCAATCGCGAGCGTCAGGAGATCGATAAGAAGGTCACTGAAGAGGCCATGGCTCAGGCCAAGGCGATGGGCGACCTCGCCGGCTACGTCCTCCACGGCGACTGGCATCCTGGAGTCGTCGGTATCGCCGCTGGCAAGATCTGCCGCGCGCTCGACCGCCCGGTCATCGTCCTCGGTAAAGAAGGGGAGAGCGCCAAGGGCTCCGGCCGTAGTGTTCCCGGTACCAATCTCGTCGAGGCCCTCGGTGCCTGCGCCGACCTACTCAAGACCTACGGCGGCCATCCGATGGCCGTTGGCGTTTCGCTCAATGTCTCCGACGTTGAAGCTTTCCGGGCGCGCTTCGCTGCCGCCGTCGAGGCCCAACGCCTCGCTGGCGTCGTCCATGCGGACGGACGCGACATCGATATTGCCCATTGGATCAAGCCTTCGGAAGTCACCGACCAGTTGCTCGACGACCTCGACCTCCTGCAGCCCTTTGGCGAAGGGAATGGCGAGCCGGTCTTTGGCTTCAAGGGTTTCGTCTTCGACCGTCCGCCCACGCCCTTCGGCGAAGGGAATTTCCGGCACCAGCTTCCGCTCAGCGGAGGGCGCCGCCTCAACTTCGTCGCCTGGCGTATGGCCGACCGCATGCCGGAACCCGGCAAGGCCATCGAAATGGCCGTCAAACTGCAATGGAACCGCTGGCAGGGCCGGCGTATCCCGCAGGCCGAGATCCTCGACTGGCGCTACACTTCCTAATCACTTCGTCGCAGCGGCTGCCGCTGGACGACGATCCTCGATCGTCTTGCTGCGGATCGCATGCGGCTCGTCGGGGATCGGGAGCAGAAAGACGAGCGAACGCACGTTAGGTTGCTGCAGCGAGCGGTAGACGTGGCCGAGGTCATAGCCGTCGTCGCCCTTCGTGTGGATTTCCGCCACGGTGTATTGATGGTCCGCCGCGGGATTCTTTACGACGATACGCGTGTTCGCCCGCAGCATGATCCTGCGTTCGGGGTAACGTAACTCGACGTCCTTACCGGTGAGGTTGATGAATTGAAACGAGCCGTAAGGGAAGACACCCTCAGAGTCGTCCATGGCCAGGATTTGATGTCCGTTGCCGCCGGAAGAAAAGAGCAGCAGGTAGTTTCCGTCCTTCGGGAAGGTGTATTCGGACGTGGGCGTCGAGGTCGGCCTGGGGGCTTTATTTCCTTTCTTTTTGGCTTCTTTAGTCGGCTCTTTGGGCGCGGATTCCAGCCTCAAGATCAGAAGATTGGCTTCTTCGGTTTCCTTCGAGGCCGCGGTGAGGATGCCGGAGAGCTCCCGGAGTCTTGCATTGAGGGCATCGAGCTGGACCTGATCTCCGGCGGACGATTTCCGGGCGCTCTCGGTGGTCTGCAAATTGAGCGTGTTAAGCAAGCGAGTGATCTGGGCGAACTCGTCCGACGCCTGCAAGGTGACCGCCTGGGAGCGGCGGAGGCGCTGGATGGCGGCCGTCATGTCGAGCGAGAGCGGCCGCGGGTTCAGCGTCTCCTCGTCGATGGTGATGAAGCGCAGCGTTTGAGCTCCTTTGTAGTTAATCTCTCGGGTGAAGGCGTTGTTCGGGATATCGAGTCGTCGCAAGGTCTCGCCCTCAAGGTAGCTCGCCCCTGGGATTGCGTCGTCGAAAGCGAGGGCCCGGAAGCGGATGCTGACCACGGGCTTGTCGGTAGTCTGGGCGAAAAGAGACGCCGCGAGGAGCGGCAGCAGAAGGGCGGTGCGGACGATCATAG
>CAIVYX010000079.1 GCA_903910245.1 uncultured Opitutia bacterium
AGCGAACGGAGCGCCGCCGGATCGACCGCGATGAGGGCGCCAGGCGCGAAGGCCGAGGCTAGTCCACGGAGCGCGCCGCCGACCCAATTGTCCGCCGCGGCGAACGATTCGGACAACGGAGCGTCGGGCGAGACCTGCTGGAGCAGGAGATCGTTATGGACCACGACGAGCCCATGGCACTTCTGGCCAAGCTTGACCGTGGCGTCGTTGGCCTGACGCATGCGGCGTTCGCCTTCGTGCGAGAACGGCATCGTCGCGAAGGAGAGGACCGTCGCGCCGCATTCGGCCGCGAGGCCTGCGACCACCGCTGCGGCGCCGCTCCCGGTGCCGCCACCAAGTCCGGTGACGAGCACGACGACCGGGACGCCAGCGAATAGGCGACGCAGGGCGGCTTCTTCGGATTCAGCGGAAGCAAGGCCGAGGGCGGCCTCGCCGCCGGTGCCCATACCCCGGGTCTGCGCGCGACCGAGTTGCAAGGTGGCCGCGCCGGTGGGCAAGGAACGGGCGTCGGTATCGAGCAACGCCACGGCGACTTCGGCCGGCAGCTGCGTCGAGAGACGGGTGACCATCGAGCAGCCCGCTCCGCCGAGGCCGACCAGAAGGATGGAAGCGGGCGTCGACATCTTAGAGGCGGAAGAGTTCCTTCAGCTGGTCGAGGAAACCGCGAGGACGACGCACCGGCGGCGGCGCATCGGCGATCGCGGCAGTCATGAGACCCACCACGCCCGCATACTCGGGCTTACGGAGGGATTCATTCTCGAAGTTCGGGACGCCAACGCGGGCGGAAAGGCCGGTGACGAGCTGCACGGCCTCGGCCGCATCGGCCAGGCTGGCGGAACCGCCGGTCAGGATGACGCCCGAGGGAATCATGTTCTGGTCTAGCTTCACGGCATGGCCGGGGAAGATCGCCTCAAGCCGGCGGAGGACGTCCTTGCGCACGAACTCGATCGTCTCCTGGTAGCGGAGCGAAAGCACCTGGGTGATCGTGCCACGGTTGAACTGCTGATCGCCCACGCCCTTGTCGCCGTCCTTCCAGATGGTCTGGTTGACGTCGTTGTCGCGGTGCATCGCGGAACCGAAGCGGAGCTTCAGGTCCTCGGCCGTCTCGCGGCTGATGCGGAGCGCCACGCTCAGGTCGTTGGTCAGGTGCTCACCGCCCACGGGAATCGAGCCTGCGCAGAGGATATGCTCCTTGTAGTAGAGGATCCAGTCGGTCGTGCCGGCGCCCATGTCGATGACCAGCACGCCCTGCTTGTCGGCGTCGCTGGCGGTCGCGCAGGCGGCGGCGTGCGAGGCCAGGATGAAGTCCCGGACCTTGATGCTCATGCCGTTCACCATGCCCACGCGCATGCGCATGTTGCCCTCCTCCATCGTCACACGCCAAAAATTCACCTCAAGGCGCTTACCGGCCATACCCACCGGATTGCTCACCGGTCGGTTGTCCAGCATCGTCGGCTGGCGCATGTAGAGGATCGTCGCGCGACCCGCCGGGGGCTCGAGGCGCTTAGCGGACTGAATCGCTTCGGTGACGTCCTTGGCGGTGACCTTGCCGTCGTGCGCGGGCACGGCGACGAAGCCCTTCACGCGTTCGCCTTCAGCCGCGGGACCAGATAAAGAAAGGTAAATCTGCTCGACCGCGCGACCGGAACCACGCTCGATGTCGTTGACGACCTCATGCACGCACTGAGTGAGTTTCTCGAGGTCGGTGACGGTGCCTTTCACGACGCCGTCGGTGCGGCGTTCGCTGAAGCTGAGCATGCGGGCCTTGCCGTCGATGATTTGCCCGAGGAGGCTAGCGGTCTTGTGCGTGCCGACATCGATGACGGCGATGAGGGAAGGAAGGGGCTTGGAAGTCATCGGGGAGTAAGGGGGACGAGGCGGGGCTCGGGGATGGGCGAAGTGGCGTTGGTCCGGTTCTGGATCGACATCTTCAGCACGTAGGCCTGTGAGGCCGTACCGGGTCGGCGGAGCATCTCGTCAACGTTGATGCGCGCGAGCAAGGCGAGCTCGTTGCGCCAGTTGGCGGTGGAAAAAATGATTTCGACGAGCGCGGGACGGTCCATCGGCTGCGAACCGGGGCGCACGGTAACGCGCAGGTTCGAGCCGGGCGAATCTTCCTGCGCACCGAAGCAGTCACGCAGCGATACCGCCGACCACTGCTTATAAAGGTTCGGGTACGTTGTGCGCACGGCGAGCAGGAACGGGGCGGCGATCTCGATACCTTCAATCAGCATCTTGTCGTCGCTGCCGGTGGTACGGGAGTCGGTGATCTCGGGGAGATTGCGGATGGCTTGCTCGGGATAGCCGGAGCCAGCGAACGTCTGGCCGTCGGAAGCGACCAGGCGGACCTGTAACGCACCCTTGGCGGGCAACGACGCAATCTTGGCCACGGCGAGGCGTTCCCGCAGCGCGACATCGAGCGTGCCGTCGCCCCGGCGACGGACGTCAGCGGCGACGACCTGGTTGTCCGCCTCGAGGTCGGCCTTGATGGAACGGACGTCGCGGGCGAAACCTTCCGGTCCGTTGGCGACGATCTTGTTCACGAAATCGGCGGGGAGGAAACCGTCGGTCTTGTAACGGAGCGAGCCCGCAGCAGGCGCGGTGGTCACGGATTCGTCGACGGCCCACCAGAGGACGCCAACGAGGACGAGGAAGAAACCCACCGCGAGGATCGTAGGCAGTTTGGAGCGGACGGCACGCTTACGGCCAATCTCGCCTTCGGGGACGCGGTTAACATCCTGCGGCACCAGCGCACGCCAGTCGCGATCGGCCGGACCCATGAAGGCGTCACGGCGTTTGCGGAAAAGATCTTCGAAGAGGCCCATGTTCAGAGTCGGACGGGTTGGGCGGCGCGCGCGAGGGCCGGAGCGGCCATGCGGCGGACGAGCAAAGGGAAGTCAAGACCGACGCAGGAAGCGCTCTTAGGCATCAGGCTAGTTTCGGTCATGCCGGGCATCGTGTTGATCTCGAGGAAATAGAACTGGCCGTCAGGCTCAAGGAAGACATCTGCCCGAGCGAAGTCCCGGCAACCGCAGGCGGCGAAGAGCCGGGCGGCGGCCGCGCCGATGGCGACGGTCAGCTCCGGACCCACGGCGGCGGGAAAGCGGTACTCGGAGGCGCCTTTGGTGTATTTGGTCTTATAATCGTAGACCCCAGTCAGTGGGACGATTTCGACGATTCCCATGGGCTCGCCGGCCAGAAGGCCGATGGACATCTCGCGGCCGCGGAGGCGGCGTTCGGCCATCCATTGGCCGGAGGCCGGGATTTCCGCCAAGGCCTTGGCCACGGCGTCCTTACCCTCCAGCATATAGAGCCCGACGCTACTGCCTTGGTCCGAGGGCTTGATGACGATGGATTCGCCCAAGGCGGCCATGAGCGCGTCGGCCGTGGGCTTGGCGGTGCCGGCAAAGGCGACCTCAGGGATCGCCGGGACACCCGCCCCGCGCATGGCACGCTTGGTGGCGACCTTATCCATGCAGAGCTGGTTGGCGGCGGAGGAACAACCGGCAAAGGCGATGCCGCGGGCTTCCATCTCGGCCTGGGCGCGGCCGTCCTCGCCCCAGCCGCCGTGCAGGGCAGGTAGGACGACGTGCCTGGAGCCGTCGAGCCAATCCGGTAAGACGTCGGCCACGAGCTCAATGAGCCGTGAACCCGGCAAGACCGAGGAGATGGCCTGGCCTGAGCGCAGCGAGACTTCGCGTTCGGAGGAGAGGCCGCCGCAGAGGACGATGATTTCGGGCGTTAAAGTCATAGGAGTTCCTTCCATTCTCGACCGAGGGCGACAATCTCCGGCTGGAGCTCGACGCCCTGGCAGGATTTCACCTCGGCGCGGACGGTGCGCATGAGCTCGATGAAATCCGCGGCCTGTGCGGCGCCGGAGTTGACGAGAAAGTTGGCGTGGGTGGGCGAAACGGAGACCGTTCCGACGGCCCGACCCTTAAGTCCGCTGAGATCGATGAGGCGGCCAGCCTTATCACCTTCGGGATTCTTGAATACGCAGCCAGCGCTCGCCTCGCGCGGCTGGGAGGCGCGGCGCTTCGTCCCCATCTCGTCCATGCGCGTGCGGATGGCGGCGGGTTCGTCGCGACCGGCGGAACGCAGCACGGCGGAGAGTACCACCGAGCCGTGGAGCTGCGGGCAGTCGCGATAAAGAGCGTCGAAACTGTCGCGGCGCGCGGCGCGCACCTTGCCCTGTGGCGTGAGCCATTCGATGGACTCGACGACGTCGAAAATCCACCCACCCATCGCGCCGGCGTTCATCCTCAGCGAGCCGCCGATCGTGCCAGGGATGCCTTCCAGGAACTCGAAACCCTTCCAGCCTTCGCGCGCGGCGAAGCCACAGAGTTCCTTGAGGCGGGTGCCACCACCGACGCGGAAGCGGCCATCGCCGAGATCGGCCACATTGCCCCAATGGGCCGCGTCGAGGTGCAGAATGAGACCGTCGTAGCCTTCGTCGGGTACGAGAAGGTTAGAACCGCGGCCGATTGCGAACCAGCGCAGGTCAAGCTCCGCGGCGGCGCGCAGGAGTGCGACGACATCGTCCACGTTCGCTGGTTCCGCGTACCAGCGGGCAGCGCCGCCGAGACCGAGCGTGGTGCGGCGGGCGAGCGGCTCGTTGGCTCGCAGAGCGCATTCCGCGGAAAGGCGGCCGGTGACGAGGTCGGGCAGATCGAGCGAAAGGATGTCGGCGCCGCGGCGACGGAGTACCTTGGCATAGGCTTCAGCGTCGCGCTCGATGTCACCCGCGCCCACGAAGGCCACGACCGTGTCGGCGTCAGCCGAAAGTTCGTCCAGGATGTGAGGCAAGGTCCGGCGGTCCTCGACGAGGCGATGCGCGGAGCCGTTGACGATGGCGTCGGATCCGCCGCCTTCGACGGCTGCTTCGCCGGCGGCGTAGACCGGCAGGACGAGGGCATGGTCGGCGACAGAGAGCGCATCACGGAATTCGCGGACATACTGGCGCGTCCGCGTGTGGCGGTGTGGCTGGAAGACGACGACGAGGCGGCCGGCATGGGTCTCACGGACCCATTTCAGCAGTGCGGCAATCTCCGTCGGGTGGTGCGCGTAGTCGGCGAGCACGCGCAGGCCAGTACGCTCGAAGAGCACGTCCTGACGGCGGCGGATGCCGCGCCAGCGGGCGAGCGGCTCGGCGACGAGTCCGCCGGTGATAAAGTGCGTGACGGCAAGCGCCAGCGAGGCGTTTGAACGATTGAAGGTGCCGGCGACCGGCAGGTTGAACTGCCCGGCGGGGAAACGTCCTTCGAGCGAGACGACCGAAGAGGCGTGGCCACCCTGAACGAGACGGAAGGAATAGTCACCGCCCTCGCCCACGCGGATGACCGGCACCTTCAGTCCGGTGACGAGACGCTCGAGGCGTTCATTCCCAACTGGGATGATCACCGCGGTGCGGGTACGTTCGAAGAGCGCGCGGAAGACGCCTTCGAGCGCGGCTTCGTCACGATAATAGTCGGGGTGATCCCAATCGAGGTTCACGGCCACAGTGACGTCGGGCGAGAATGCGCCGATCGTACCGTCGCTCTCGTCGACTTCGGCCACGACCCAGGGAGACGAAGCGGAGGCGCGCGCCGGCGGGAAGGCGGGATCGCGGAAGAGCCCACCGAGCACATAACCGAAATCAGCTTCCGCACTGGCGAGGGCGGCGACCAGCAGTCCACAGGTGGTCGTCTTGCCGTGGCTACCGCAGACGGCGACGAAGCGACGGTCAGCGACGGCCTCGGCGAGGAGTTCTCCGCGGCGGAGCGTGCGCACCTCATGGCGTTCGGCGAGGGCGAGCGCGGCGTGGCCGGGCTTCACCGCACTTGAGCGGCCCACGACGGAAGGGTGACGCCCAGCGGCCCAAGGATCGCGAAGGAGCGGGATATCGGCATTGGCGAGCTGGAGCTCCATCGGGCTGCCCGTCGAATCATCCCAGCCCGAGACGTCCCAGCCCTCCTCTTTCAGGTAGATGGCGAGCGGGCCGACACCCATGCCGCAGGCACCAAGCATCCAGGCGGAAGCGCTCATGCGGCGACGAGCCGGCGGCGGCCGGCGAGGGCGATGGTTTCGTGGGCGAGTTCTTCCCAGCGGTTGGAAGCATCGGCCAGAGCGAGTGCATCGCGCATCACCGCGAGGGCGGCGGAGTCGGCGAGGCGGTCAAAGACGATACGGAGAAGCCGCGGGAGTTCCGTCTCTGGGTGCAGAATCGCAGCGCCGGACAGTTCGCTCTGGCGCGCATTGGCCGTCTGATGGTCGTCCGCCGAACGCGGATAAGGGACGAGTACCGCGGGCGTACGGCAGGTGGCCAGCTCGGCGAGCGTGCCCGCGCCGGCGCGCGTGACCGCGAGGTCGGCCGCGGAATAGGCCATCGCCATCTGATGGCAAAACGGGACGAACTTCACCAGCGAGTCGGGCGAGCGGACTTCATCTTCGCGGCCGCCCGGACCAGTGAGGCATAGGACATGGATACCGCGGATGGCGAACTCTTCGAGATTGTCCTCCACCCAGCGGTTGAGCGAGTGGGCGCCTTGGCTCCCTCCGGTGACGAGCACCACGCGGCCCGTCGGCGGTAAGCCGAGCGCGCGACGAGCCGCATCGCGGGCCTGCGGACGGATCTCGGCGCGGACGGGATAGCCGGAATCATGCTGACGCTCCGCGGCGAGGCCGGGGATACGTACGCCGGCGGGCAGGTGCACGGCATCGGCGAAGCGCGCAATCAGGCGCACGGCCTTGCCAGGCTTACGGTTGGCTTCGTGCACCAGCACGGGGATGCCGCCCAGGCGGCAGGCCAGCGAAGGTCCCAAACTCATGAAGCCGCCGAAGCACACGAGCACGTCGGGGCGGAAACGGCGCAGCAGGCGCCAGGAAGACCAGACCGCCCCCAGCAGCGCGGGGAAGAAAAGTAGCTTCGCGCCGAGGCCGGGACCGAAGCCGCGACCCTTACCCGGGACGAAGTTCAAACGCGGATAATGGGAGGTCATGCGCGCGTCGACAATCTTACTACTAACGATCAGCAGGCACTCGTGTCCGTCCTCCGTGAGCCGCTGAGCGAGGGCGATACCCGGGGCGAGATGGCCACCGGTCCCGCCGCACGCGAGCAGCACGCGGCTCATGCGCGCGCCTCCTTGGCCACAAAGGCCGGTTGGGCCGATTCGCGGATGCAGTTGAGGACGAGGCCGACCATGCAGCCCATGATGACGAGATTGGTGCCGCCGTAGCTAATGAACGGAAGCGAGATACCCTTGGTCGGGAGCAGGCCCGTGACGACGCCCATATTAATAAGCGCCTGCAGGACGAGGAAGAGCGTCGCGCCGAGGCAGATATTAAAGCGGTACAGGTCCGATGAATACCGCATGGCGCGGTAGGCGCACCAAAAGATGCCGAGGTAGAATAGCGCCACGAGCGAGGTCGCGATAAGCCCGTACTCCTCACCAATGACGGAAAACACGAAGTCCGTGTGCGCTTCAGGTAGGTAAGCGCGGCCTTGGATACCGTTGGCGGCGCCTTTACCCGTGAGGCCGCCGACGCCGAAGGCCACCAAGCCCTCGAAAAGCTGATAGGCCTCGTCACCGCGTTTCTCCCACGGCTCGAGGAATGAAGTGAAGCGGCGCAGACGGTTCGGCCAGTTGAGGATGAGGACCGTGAGGCCGCTCAACCCCATCAGGAAGGTCGGGATCACGTAGGCCCAGCGCACGCCTGAGACGAGCATCATCGTGCCGCCCACCGCGCAACAGAGGAGGATTGTCCCGAGATCCGGCCCGAGTGCGATGAAACCGGCGATGAGGAGGAGGATGCCGACAGGCTTCACGAAACCTTCGCGGCAATCAATCCAGCCGCGGCGCGTAAAAACATAAGGCTCACGCGTGCTCAGCTGGTAGATTGAGAACTTGTTCGGCAAGGTGTGCCGCTGCATGCGCGCAAGGAAATCGGAGAGCACAATCACTAGGGCGAGTTTGCCGAGGTCCGAAGCCTGCAGGCGGAAGAAACCGAAATCAATCCAGCGCCAGGAACCGTTGACCGAGACGCCGACACCGGGAATGCGCGCGAGGGACATCGCCAAGCAGGCGCCACCGAGAATCCACCAGCGCCACTCGCGCGCTTTTTCGAGATTGAGCCGGAAGAAGGCGTAGCCGGCGACGAAGGCAATCGGCACGTAGGTCAGTTGGCGATAGAACGCCCCCGTGCGATTGCTCGACGAAAGTGAGATACCTGCGCTGTACTGCACCACCAGCCCGAACACCGCGAGGGACATCGCGAGCAGCAGGATGCCCAAGGAGTACCCACCTAGGGCTCCCGGACCTTCCTGCTTCTCCTTGATGTCCATGGCGTGGCGCGGTCGTCAGCTTACTTTTTGTCCGCGGCAGCCGGAGCGGCTTCGGCGGCCTTGCCGACGGGGACGAGCTTGAAGGGAGCGAAGGTCGGGGCCGTCGCGGCGGGAGTGGTCTTAGCGGCGGTCGTCGTGGACTTCGTCGCCGCCTTGGGCGCAGCCTTCACGGGAGCCTTGGACGCGGCCGGAATCGTCAGGACCTGGCCGGCCTTGAGGTCGGCGTTGAGGGTAAGACCATTGGCCTTTGCGAGATCGGCGCGGGAGACCTTCTCGCTGGCGGCGACGCTCATAAGGGTCTCGCCCTTCACCACGGTACGCTTGCCACCATTGCCGACGGGACCCACGGGCGTGAGCTTGGTCGGGACGGGAGTTGGGATCCGGTCCGAGATTGGGGCGACCGCGACGGGCACGCCAGCCGTGGTCCCGGCGGGGCGGACGCCGCCAGAGTAGGCGGCGAGGTCGCCGGGCTGCTCGAAGCCGCTGGTGCTTCGACAGCCGTTGACGCCGACGAGGACGGCGATGACGCAGAGGTGCAGGAGCACGACGGCAGTGACAGTGATGAGGGGACGCATGATGGTGGGTCTGTTTGGGTGGGTGGGTTGGAAAAATTAGACGCTTCTGGCGAGGGCGCTCGCGGCGCGTTCGAAGACGAGGCCGCGCTCGGCGTATCCGCGGAACTGGTCGAAACTGGAGAAACCGGGGCTCAGTAGGATGGCTGCCGGACCGTGGGCATCCTTGGCTGCCGCAACGACGGCATCCTGCAGCGATGGGTAGCAACGGGCGGCCTTACCGAGCTCATCGAAGTGGCGTTTCAATTCTTCGGCCGTCTCGCCGATAAGATAGGCTGTATCGATCAGCGGGGCGATGTTGCGGACGAAGCGGGCGAGGTCGCCGCCCTTCCACTTCCCTCCCCCAATCCAGCGGACCGGGATGCTGAACTCCGAAAGTGCGGCCTGCACCGCGTGGAAGTTGGTGCCCTTCGAGTCATTCCAGTATTCGACACCCTTGTTCTCGGCGACTTTGCGGAGGCGATGGGGCGGCACGCGGAAGAGGCGGGCGGACTCCTCAAGGTGGCGCATCGGGATACCGCGCGCCTGCCAATACTTGCTGAGGATGGCCCAGTTCTCGCGCTGTGGCCAGGAATCGAAGACCGAACCTGCGGGCACCGTGTCGGCGACCTCGGCGCGCGTGGCGATAAACGCCTCCGCCGGTAATTCGATGTCGAATTCGCGGGCCGCAGCGACGACGGACTCACCGACGACGAGGATGCCGCCGGGCATCATGCGTTCGATCAGCCGGAATTTCGCGCGGAAGTAGCTCTCGCGGTCGCCATGCCGGTCAAGGTGATCCTCGTCGAAGTTCGTCCAAAGCACCGCCTCGGGCGTGAAGTGGCGGAGATCCTCCGCCTGGAATGAGCTGACCTCGACGATTGCGACGAACGAACCGTTGGAGACCGTGCGATGCAACGAAGTCAACGGAAGGCCAACGTTACCGCAGGCGATGGCGTCGAGCCCGGAACGTTTGAAGGCGAACGAAAGGAATTCCGTGATGGTCGTCTTGCCATTGGTGCCGGTGATGGCGATGGCAGGACCGGTCCAGAGCAACGCGCCGAAGTCTAGCTCAGTCAGGCAGTGCAGTCCGGCGCGGCGCGCGGCGAGGATCCACGGATGCGACTGCGCAAAGCCGGGGCTGTAAACCAAGAGATCGTGACGAGCCGCCTCATCGGGGCCAAACTGTCGGTTCTCCCCCCGTTCGTCATAGATGACCGAAGCGAAGCCCGCCGAGGCGAGGGATTCCGCGACAGATCGCCCGCTCACGCCCTCGCCGAAGACGGCGGCGGGCCGGGTGAGCCGGCGGCGGAGAGATTCAGGGAACTCGCTCATCGGAGTTTCAGGGAGAGCAGGCCGAGAAAGCCACACAGCAGGGAGAGAATCCAGAAGCGCGCCACGACCTTGGTCGCGGGCCAACCCTTCTTCTGGAAATGGTGATGGATGGGCGTCATCAAGAACAGGCGCTGGCCGCCCGTCCGCTTGAAGTAGGCCACCTGCAGAATGACGGAGATCGCCTCGACGACGAACACGCCGCCGGCAATCGCGAGGAGGAAGGGCTGGTGCATCAGGCACGCCACCGCACCGAGGCCGCCGCCGAGGCCGAGCGCACCGACGTCGCCCATGTAGATCTCGGCGGGAGCCGCGTTGTGCCAGAGGAAGACGAGGCTACCGCCGACCAGGGCCGAGCAGAAGACCGCGAGCTCGCCCGCACCAGGCACGTAACTGATGCGCAGGTAAGTCGCGAATTCATGGTGGCCGGCGAGGTAGGCGACCGCGCCGAGGATCATGGTGGTGATGAGCACACAGCCAATGGCCAGGCCGTCGAGGCCGTCGGTAAGGTTGACCGCATTGGAACTACCCACGCAGACCAGCAAGAAGAACGCGCCGGCCACGCCGAGGCAGGCCAAAAAGGGCCAACCAAGGGAATGGGCAGACCAGAGCGGACCGTTGAGGACCGGCAGCCAGATCTCACAGAGGCTTTCGCGATAGGCCGGGTCGAGGAGCACGATGCCGAAGGCGATGAGCGCGACAAGCCCCTGTCCCGCCAACTTCATGCGCGCGGAGATGCCGTCGGAACTACCATGTCGGACCTTGAGCCAGTCGTCGTAAAGTCCCACGAGACCCATGCCGATGAGGCACCAGAGCGCGGCCAGCACGAGGACGTTAAGGCGCGCCCAAAGGAGCACCGAAGGGATCATCGCGACGGCAATGATGAGGCCGCCCATGGTCGGCACCTTGCCGCCTTCCTTGGCGAGTTCGCCCATCAACTTGGCCGAACGCTCAGGCTGGCGCAGGCGCGCGAGCACGGCGATGAGGCGACCGGAGAAAAGCATGCCGAGCAGCAACGCCGTCATGCCCGCCAGGATTGCCCGGACGGAAATGTACTCGAAGAGACGGAAAGGCCCCCAAGTGTGAGCAAGCTCGCTGAGACGGTAAAGCATCCTAGTGGAAAGAGAGCGCGGAGCGCAGGGAGTCGGGCAGGCAACGCTCGAGGGCGAAGGAACGGCTACCTTTTAGGAAGACGAAGCCACGGTGTGCAGCGACGCGGGCGGCGGCGGCCTCGAAGGAAGCCGCGATGGAAAGCTCCACCCCCGGGAGCGCAACTCCCTGCAGCAACGCGGCCGACTCGCCGCCGAAGACGACCACCTGGTCGCCAGAGCGAAGAGGCAGCTGCGCGCCGCAGTCGCGGTGGAGTTGCGCAGAGGTGGGACCGAGCTCGGCCATGCCGCCGAGCAGGAAAAGACGAGGCGACGCGGCGACACGACTGAGACGATCGAAGGCGCAGGCCGAATCCAGAAGCGAAGCCGGGCTGGAGTTGTAGCAGTCGACGTAGAAGGTGCGGTCGCCTTCGACATGAACGCTACCGCGGCCGGCGGGCGGCATCCATTTGGCCGTCACGCCGGCGAGCTCGGCCGACGGGCGGCCAGACTCGAGGGCGGCCACGAGCGCGAGCGCCGCATTGCGGGCAAGCCCGTCGGAGATGGGCGCGAGGGGGAAGACCTCGCCGTCGAGCACGAGCGAGCGCTGGCCGCGGGCGTCGGTGAGAAAGGAGGCGTGGACGAGACGGGCCGGCGCGACGGCCGGGGCGGCTTCGCCCTCGAACTGCACCGCGATGCAACGAGCCGCCTGGACCGCGAACTCCGGCCAAACGAGTAGCTCGGCCGGGATGATTCCTCGGCCGCCAGGGGCGAGCTCGGCAACGAGCGTGGCCTTCTCGCGAGCGATACTGGCGAGCGAGCCAACGCCCTCGAGGTGCACCGGGGCAACGTTGGTGACGATCGCAAGGTCGGGGCGGATGACGGCGGCGGAGATGCCGAGCTCACCGGGCAAGCTCATACCCGCCTCGATGACGGCAAAACGATGTAGCCCCGGTTCAACGCGTAGGAGCATTAGCGGGACGCCGATGAGGTTGTTAAGATTGGCTTCCGTGACGAAGGCCTCTGCGCCAAGGAGCGCGGCGAGCATCTCCTTCGTCGAGGTCTTACCCACACTGCCGGTCACGCCGATCACACGACCCGGGAAGTTCGCGCGACAGCGGGCGGCGACGCGGCGGAGCGCGGCGAGCGAGTCGTCCACGACGAGCTGCGGCAGGTCGTCGGCGACCGGGCGCTCGACCAAGGCGCAGGCGGCGCCCTGCGAGCGGGCGGCGGCGAGGAAATCATGCCCGTCGCGGCGTTCGGTGCACACGGCCACGAAAACATCGCCGGCGCAGAGCGCGCGGGTATCCGTGCCGAAGCCCGTCACCACGGCGCGCGGAGCGACAGTCCAACGGCCTCCGGACCAAGCGGCGAGGTCGGCTGTGGAGAAGGTCGGCATCACGACTGCGCACCCCTCCGGAGCCCAAGGATTTCACGAACGACCTGACGGTCGTCGAAAGGCACGACCGTATCGGCGAATTCCTGGGTCGTCTCATGGCCCTTGCCAGCGATGACAACGCAGTCACCGGATTTCGCCGCGGCGAGGGCGCGGCCGATGGCATCGCGACGGTCGGTCACAAATTCTACGGTCGGGAGCGAGCCGAGGCCTTCGCGCATGTCGGCGAAGATCCGTTCAAGGCTTTCCTTCCGTGGGTTGTCGGCGGTGGCCCAGGCGAGATGGGCGAGGTCGGCGACGGCCTTGGTCATCGCGGGGCGCTTGCCGCGGTCGCGATCGCCGCCACAACCGTAGACACAGAGCACGCGGCCGGGCGTGATGTCACGGAGCATACGCAGCGCATTACGCAGAGCGTCGTCGGTGTGGGCGTAGTCGACGAAGATCGGGAAGGCTTGGCCGGCCTCGACGCGTTCCATCCGGCCCGGGACGCCGGGGAAGGAGGCGAGCGCGGGCGCGAGGGCCAGCGGATCACGCCCAAGGGCGGCAGCCATCGCGAGGGCGCAGAGGACGTTCGAGACATTGTAATCGCCGGGCAACGTCGACTTGAAGATGGCGGAACGGCCCTCATGTCGGACCGTGAAGACCGCGCCGCCCGTATCGAGGGCGAGGTCAGTCGCGCGGACATCGGCGTCCGCGGCGATGCCGAAGGTGATCACTGCGCCGCGGCGGTGGCAGGCCTCGGCAAGCACGCGGCCGGCCGGGTCGTCGATATTGATCACGCAGACGTCAGGCACGGCGCCGATACGGCCGTCGAAGAGCGCCGTCTTCGCATCGAGGTATGAGGCTAGGTCGCCGTGATAGTCGACGTGATCGCGGGTCAGGTTGGTGAAGGCCGCGACGCGGAAGTGGAAGCCATGCACGCGATCCTGATGGAGCGCATGGGAACTGACCTCGAGACAGACGCCGGCACAGCCCGCGTCGACCATCTGGCGGAAGAAGCCGGAAAGGTCGGCGGATTCTGGCGTCGTCTTGTAAGAGGGAATCGAACGTCGCCCGAGGTGATAGCGAACCGTCCCCACGAGGCCCCACTGCGAACCATCGGCCTGCAACAGGTGGCGGAGGAGGGTCGAGATCGTCGTCTTTCCGTTGGTGCCCGTGACGCCGACGAGCTGCAGGGCGGCTTCCGGGTGGCCGAAGAAACGGCGGGCGATTTCGGCGAGGGCGCGACGCGGATCAGCGACTTGGGCGGCGGCGACCGCAGGCAATCCAGCGACGGGTTCACCCGAGATGATGGCGGCGGCGCCGCGGGCGATGGCATCGTCGAGGAAGGCGTGGCCGTTGGCACGCAGGCCGGGTAAAGCGAAGAAGAGCGATCCGGGGATGATGCGGCGACTGTCCGTGACGATGGAGGAAATACGGACGGAGCCATCGCCGGCGCGACCGAGGACCGGGAGGCCTTGCAGCAGCGAGTTGAAGGTGGGGCGCTCCATGGCGGCAGGCATCATCACGGGAGGAGGCGTCATCGGCCGAGATCGGCGACGTGGGCGCGCGGGACGGTGGAGACCGGAGGGATATCGAGCCAGCGGATACACTTCTCCGCGACTTCGCGGAAGATCGGGGCGGAAACCTTGCCGCCATAGCCGACGCCCTCCCCTTGCGGCTCATCGATGATCACCGTGATCGCGAGCTTCGGGTCGTTGACCGGGAAGAAACCAGCGAAGGAGGCGACGTGGTGCGTGGAGGAGTAGCGGCCGTTAATAATCTTCTGCGTCGTGCCGGTCTTGCCTGCGACCTCGTAGCCCGGGATATCGGCAATCGGCGCCGTGCCGCCCTTGCCGCAGACGGCGCGCAAGAGTGTGGCCATCTGCGCGGCGGTAGCGGCGGAGATGGCACGGCCGCGCGAGCGCGGTCCGTAATTGAGGACGGTTGCCTTTGTCGTCGGATCCTCGACGCGAAGGACGAGCTGCGGCTGCATCAGCAGGCCTTCGGCCGCGACGACCGACATTGCAAAGTGCATCTGCATCGCCGTGACGCTGACCGAGTGGCCCATCGGCACGCGCGAGATTGTCAGGCCGTCCCAATCCTTCGGCGAGATGAGTAGGCCCGGGATTTCAGCACCGGTGATCAGACCCGTCCTGGCACCGAAGCCGAAGGACTTAATGAGCGCGAAGAACTTATCTTCGCCCAGGCGTTCGGCGTATTGCATCCCGACCTGGACAGTGCCGCGGTTAGAGGATTCGCGCACGATCTGCCGGATGTCGGCGGCGCCGATGGCGTGCGAGTCGGCCGGCATGGAGACCATGCGGCCGCGGTAGGGGACGGTGGTGGCCCCGCAGTCGAAGACGGAGTTCGGCGTGATGAGACGTTCCTCGAGCGCACCGGAGACCGAGACGATCTTGAAGACGGAGCCCGGCTCGTAGACGTCGGACACCGCGCGGTTGCGCTGACTATCCATCGGTGCGGCCTTCGCGTCGAAGAAGCGGTTAAGGTCGTAGGTGGGCCAGTTAGCGAGGCCCAGGATGCGACCCGTGCGCGGCTCGCTCACAATGATGATGCCGCCCTTCGGGTTATAACGAGCAGCGGCGGCGGCGAGGGCGTCCTCGCAGGTCTTTTGGATGAGGCTGTTGATCGTCAGCACGATTGTGCTGCCATCGACTGGCGCGACCTCGCGGAGGCGGTTGCTCGTAATCTCGCGGCGGCGGCCGTCACGTTCGGATTCGATCCAGCCCTTCTGGCCGAGAAGGAGCGGGTTCATTACGCTCTCGATGCCAGCGGCTGGGAGGCCTTCCTTGTTGACATAACCGAGCACGTGCGCGGCGAGCTGGCCCTTGGGATAGTTGCGGCGATACTTCAGATCGGCGCGGAGCGCCTTGATGCCGAGCGCCTTGATGCGCTTCATCGTGGCCTCGTCGACCTCATGAGCGAGGACGGTCCAGCGGATTGTCTTCTCATCGCCGGCTTCGTCGAGGCGCGTGGTGGTCTCGAAGGCCTGGCGGACCTTGGGGAAAGGCAGGCCGAGGATGGTCGCGACCTCAAGGGCGCGCTCATGCTCGCCCTTGACGAGGGAGTCCGGGTCCACGCCGATGTCCCAGACGTCTTCGGATACCGCGAGCAGGTTATCCTGGGCGTCGCGGATCTCGCCGCGGCGACAAGGGATCTCCTGGAGCACGCGGCGGGCCTGCAGGGCTTCCGCGCGCAGACGAGGGGCGTCGATCCAATGCAACCAGACCAACCGCGAGATTACGGCCAGGAAGCAGAGGGAAACGACCCAAGCCAGCAAACGGTAGCGCGTTCGCCTGGCGTGGGGCAGGCTCATCGAGAACGCGATCCTCCCTGCCCACCCCAAGAGAGGGAGGCGATTTCGCGGGCCGTCATCCGGGGGCTCGCGGAAAGCATGGGGGGCGGGGATGCGACCGCCGGGAAATAACGTACCCACACCACCTGTTCGGGGACTGGAGGCTTCAGGGCATCACCGATGCGCTGTTGGAGCTCGAGGGTATTGAGGAGCTCATCGCGCGTGCGGCGGAGTCTCTCGAGCTCCTTCTTAGAGAGGGAGATGTCGCGCTCGAGGCGCTGGATGCGACTACCGATGGCGTCGGCCTCAACGCGCAGGCGCATGATGTTGATCGTCCCAAGGGCGAAGGTACCGACGGCGGCGAACACGAAAACCCAGGTGAAGATGCGCGGGCTCATGCGGCGAGGAGGCGGACGGCGCGGAGGCGGGCCGAGCGGCTGCGAGGGTTGCGTTCCTGTTCGGCGTCCGAGGGTTGGACCGCCTTGCGGGTGAGGAGGTCGGCCTGCTTCACGCGGTCGTCCTGGTTGCGCGCGTCGTCGCGGTCGACCGGGCGGCCGGCGACCTCGTTCATGTAACGCTTGACCATCCGGTCCTCAAGAGAGTGGAAGGAGATGACGGCGAGCACGCCACCGGGGGTGAGCTTACCGAAGGCGAGCGGAAGGGCATCGGCCAGGGCGCCGAGCTCGTCGTTGACCGCGATGCGGACGCCTTGGAAAGTGCGGGTGGCCGGGTGCGGGCCGCGGGGGCCGGGCGCGGGGGGCGCGGCTTCGGCGACTAGTTCGGCGAAGGTCGAGGTGCGGGCGAGGCGGCCGGTACCGCGGGCAGCAATGATCGCGTTGACCACGCGGAACCAGCGAGGCTCCTCACCGTAGTCGCGGACGGCGCGCTCAATCTCGGCGCGGTCGCCGCGCTCGAGAAACTCGACGGCACTGCGGCCCACGCGCGTGTCCATGCGCATGTCGTTCGGCGCATCGAAGCGGAAGGAGAAACCGCGTTCCGGGACATCCAACTGGTATGAGGACACCCCAATGTCCATCAGAACCCCGTCGAATCGCCCCGGAACGCGGTCAAGGTGGCGGAAATTTTCAGAATGGAAACGCAGGCTACCCGGATGGGCGGCGAGCAGCGCGGCGGAACGGTCCGCGGCGGCGGGGTCGCGATCCATCGCGTCGATGGTGCAGCGCGGCGCGCGAGCGAGGATTGCCGCCGTGTGGCCGCCACCGCCGAAGGTGCAGTCCAGGTAAGCACGGCCGTCCTGCGGAGCGAGGAGCGTCAAGCACTCCTCAAGCAAGACTGGAACGTGGTTGGTCATTCGGCGAGCTGTGAATAAAGTGTGAGTAGTGTAAGTAACTTCTGGATACGACTCACAAGCCGAGCTCGCGCAGAGCCCGGAGGATGGTGAGCGCGGACTCGGATTCGCGATCGGCCTTGGGCGGCGTCGGCGAAGAGAGGTGGAAGGTGGTGAAACCGCCGCGGAAGATCACCTCATGCTCGAGCTTCGCTTCCTTGACGATGTGGTCGTTGAGCGTGATGCGTCCGGCCTTATCGCACGCGACCTGGATGCTGTTCGTCGCGAGGAGGCTGAGCGCGTCCATCTTCACCGGGTCACTCACCGTGACCTGCTGGGCCGCGTCGCGAATGCGTTCGGCCATCGACGGAGGGAACACGACGATTGACCCCAGCGCGGGATGGAACATCGCGAGAAAAGTCGCTTCGGAATCGAAACGCCAGGCCGCCGGGATGGTGACACGGTTCTTCTCATCCAACTTTCCGTTGTGGATGCCGGTGAAGAGACCGTTGTTGGCGCCAATAGACATTGCGTATGGGGAATTGCCCCCAGTTCACCCACTTTTCCCCACACCCCTCCACCCGTCAAGATTTTAGCCCCAGATCTGCCCAATTTCTTGTTCACAGCACGGCCAGGGTATTTAAATGACTGAATTCAGTCTTTATTTAACATAAGTATCTCAATTACAGTAACTTAAGTGAATAAACCTGCGAAATAACGGTTTTCGGTACCCTCTCCCCCTCCAGGCCGCCCCCGGGGGATCGGTCTGGCGCCGGCCGCGGACCTTATTTGTAGTTGTTTTACCATTACAAAATCACCCCTTTCGCGGCCGCGGACCGAGGGCGAAACTGTTTGCCAACAGACCCTAGCTGTGCTTTGACTCCAATCACTCAACCACGACTCTTGCACATGAAAACCGCCCTCGCCCTCCTCGCCGTCCTTGTCCTCTCCGGATGCTCCACCCAGCTTGGCGTGGACAACTCTCAGAACAACGAGGCCTCCTACTCCAACGTCACTGGCATCCTGACCACCCGCTACACCGCTGACACGACCGCCGTCTTCAACGCCGTCAAGCGCACCATTGACGCCATGCCCGGCACGCTTCGCACCGGCGAGACCGACGAGGTCGGCGCCAATAAGGAGCTGCTCAGCGTCGTAGCTTACGCCCGCACCATCGGTGACCTTGAAATCAAGATCACCATCGAGAAGGCCGAAGACGAAGTCACCAAGGCCGTCTTCACCCAGGTGAAGGTCAAGTACGG
>CAIVYX010000080.1 GCA_903910245.1 uncultured Opitutia bacterium
ACCTGACCTTCTCGGTGACCACCGCCGAATTCTCCCGCGTCGAAGCCGTCGTCGGCCAGACCCTCAAGAAGCTCGGCTCGGGCTCCGTCCGTTCCGCGGGTGAGTTCTCCAAGCTCTCCATCGTGGGCGTCGGCATGATTTCCCACCCCGGCGTCGCCGGCACCCTCTTCAAGGCCCTCGCCTCCGTCGGCATCAATAGCGAGCTCATCACGACCTCCGAGATCAAGATCTCCGTCGCGCTAGACCCCGCCAAGGCCGACGCCGCCGTCCGTGCCGTGCATACGGCCTTCGGTCTCGATAAGGCCTGAACCGGCACTCGCCTCTTGCCCGCCGGCCCGCTCCGACCATAGTCGGGGCGATGCTGCGGTTCACCCTGGCCACCTTCCTCGCCCTCGGCGTCTTGCTGCCGGGTCAGGTCGTGTCGCAGGACCTACCGCCTAACCTGATCACGGCTAACGCGGCCGTCAGCCCGGGCGACCAGCCCGACCGCCGGACGCTGCTGGGACTGGCCGACCAAGCCTTGGCCGCGGGACTCTCCACAACGGCCTCCAGCTTCTACGCCCAGCTACTCGCCGACCCGAAGCTCAGCGAAAAGGATCGCGAACAGGCCGGCCTCGGCCTTTCCGCCGCTTACATCGAACGCACCCGCACGGCCGAAGCCAAGGCGACGGTGAAGTTCCTGCCGAAGTCACCCCGCAAGTCACTCCGCGAAGGGCTCATCGCCCTGCTGGAGAATGACACCGACGGGGCCCGCGCTTTTTCGGTCGACCTGAACATCGCAGCCCTCCCCCCTCACGAAATCGCTTGGGGGCATGCACTACGGTGGATGGTCGCAGGTGCAGCGAGCGACAACCTCAACATCAATCTCACGCAAGAGGCTATCGCGCGCACGGCCGTTTCCGAAGAACAGCGTCAGCGTATCGAAGTCCTCGGTTACCGCACGATGATCGTCGCCGGCAAGGTGGAGCAGCGCACGGTCTCGGCGCTGCGCGAACTGGCCGCCGACGCCAAGGGCACGCCGCTCGCTTTCGACTACGCCCGCAATCTCGCACTGGCACTCGCGCACCTCAAGGACACCAAAGGCGCCGCCCAAGCTCTCGCTAAGGCCGGCTCCTTACCCCCCGCACGCCAAGCGGAGGCCGACCTCCTCGCCGGTCTCATCCTCGGAACGGATAATGCCGAGGGGCGCGAACGCCTTAAGGACGCCGCCCGTAATCCCGCCAATGTTGCGATTCGGCTCACGGCCCTGCGTGCGTTGGTCGCCGCTGCTGACCCTCGCTCAGAAACAGATCCCGCCAAGCCGTTTGATACGAAGGCGATCGCCAACGAGGTGAACGACTTCCTGCTCCGCCGTAACCCCGGCCAGCTCTCCTACTACTGCCCGCGCGACCTCAAGGTCCTGGATTCCATCCACCTCGCCCGCGCCCAGTTGATGCTCTTCGCAGGCAGTCGCGAAAAGGCCCGCCAAGCCGCCGAAGACCTGCTCAAGGATGTTCCCGCCAGCCCGCTCGTCCGCGAAGCCACCCGCACGCTCGCCATCGCCGCCTGGGGCGACGGCTCCTATCGTCTCGCCGCGACGCACCTCACCACGCTGGGCGAAAGCAGCATCGAACCAGAACGTGCACAGCTCCGTATCGCCGCCGCCGATTGCCTGTTCCTCGCCAAGGATTTCGCTCTAGCCGAAAAAGCCTACGCCGCCCTGCAGAAGGACGCGGCCGATACGAAGATTTCCGAAGACGCCTTTCATCAGCGCATCCTCAGCCTGCTCGAGATAAGCGATGAGATTAGCGCCTGGAATCGCACCACGGAAGTGATCGAAGAAGCGGCTCGCTCCAATCGCACCCGCACCAAGGAGCCCATTTGGTCAGCGATCTGGAGCCTCGTCGAGGACATGCGTAAGGCTCAGCGGTCGGCCGACGCCGAACGCCTGCTGGCCCGGCTGGCCCCGCTCACCCTCGGTGCCCGCGTCGATTATGACCTGCGCTTCACTTGGCAGCGGGCCCTCCTGGCCATTGCGAATAATAATCCCGCCGAAGCGAGCCGACTTGCCGCGGAGATTGATCGCAAGCTCTCTAATCTACCCGCCGGTGAGACGCCGGATGAACTGAGCAAAGCCGTGCCAGAACTCCGAGGACACGCCGCGCTCCTTAAGGCACGCACCTCGCTCAACGCCGGCGCCGCCAAGGGGCTCGATGAACTCGTCGAACTCCGCCGACAGTTCGGCAAGGTGCCCGCCGCCGCGGCCTCCTACCTCGTCGAAGGCCGCCACCTGGCCTCCGTCGGTCGCAACGCCGAAGCCCAAGCGCGCTTCGAGTCCCTCGCCAAGGAATTCCAAGGACAGGCTGGCCTCGCCGAATTCGCGGCACTCGGGCTCTATGAAGCCGCCGAACAGGCCGCCCTGCGGGCGCCAACCGACGGTGAGAGCAAACTGAGAGAGGCCGTCGAACTCCTCGAACGATTCACCGAAACCTACCCGCAGAACGCCCTCATCTTTCGCGTCTCGCTTCGGCGCGCCGAGATTCTCCGCTCACTCGGCCAGTTCGACAAATCCTTCCTCGTGCTGGAAAGCCTGATCCGCGACAAGCCGACGGACCCGTCCCGCGCCCAGGCCGAGATGGCGCGCGCCGACTCCCTCTTCGGGCTCGCTCAGCTACGCCGAGATCGCAACGGGCAGCTTGACCGCCAGAAAGTTTCCCGCGCGGCCGCCGCCTACGAACGTATCGCCGAAGCCTGGGCCAAGGATTCCGACGACGTGAAGATCGAAGCATGGTACAAGTGGGCGCTCACGTTGGTCGAACGCTCCCGAACGGAGACCGGCCTCGAAGCGACCGCGACGCGTGGCGAGGCCCGCAAGATTCTGCTCCGCGCCTTGGGCGCCCTGCGCGAAGCTACCGCCCGGGTCGCCGCGGACACCGCGGGCAAGCTCTCTTCCGAAGGTCGCCTATGGCTTTCGCGCTCCGTGCTGCTGATGGCCGAGACCTGCGAACTGGACGGCGATCGGACTGAGGCCATCGCCGCCTATAAAATCATCGTCAACGTCAACCTAGGGCAGCCCTCCGCGCAGTCGCGCCTACCGGGCCAGTCCACCGCCGAAAGCAAACTTGCGACCCTCCGCAATTCATCGTCCAATTCTTCCAAGCCCCAATGAGCAGCCGCTTCTCCTTCCCCTTCGATGCCGGCCCCTTCGTCTGGCTGCTCCTCCTGCTCGCCTTCCTCGCGCTGGTGTTCGTCGTCGAACGCGCAATGTTTTTACACCGCGGACTAGTCCTTTCCTCCGACTTCATTGAAGGCGTCCGCAACAACCTACGGGCCGGCCGGCCGCTCGAAGCTCTGGCCGCCTGCGAGGAATCCCCTGGTCCCGTGCCCCGCGTGGTAAAAGCCGCCCTACTCCGCTCGGGGAGCGGCGAAGAAGCCATGCGCGCCGCCGCCACGGAGGCCGCCTTACTCGAGCTGCCGGTACTCGAACGTCGCCTCGGCTCCATCTCGTCCATCGGGCGCGTCGCCCCGTTGCTCGGCCTCGCCGGCGCGATCTTCTCGGGCTTCAATCTCGCCTCCGCCCTGCGCGACGGGAGCGTCTACGCTTCCGCCAACGGTCTCCTGACGGAAGTCCAGGCCGCCCTCGCCACCGCGGGCTTCGCGATGGTCATCGCGGCCGCTTGCGCAATGGCCCACCACTTCCTCGTCGGCCGCGTCCGCTCCATCGTCACCGAGATGGAGATCGCCGCCCATTCCATCATCACCTTCGTACGCCACGAGTTACCCGAGGAGAAACCTCGCCAGAGCTAAGATGAGGACGCCCCTCGGAGTCTTGGAAAAAGTCCGCCCCGCCGAACAGGGCCTGGATTTCGTACCGCTGGCCCTCGCCCTCGTCTGCGCAGCGCTGACCTACGTCCTTTCCGCCGAATTCGTCTTCGCCCCCGGCATGTATGTGGGCTTCGACGAACGTGCCGGCGCGGTCTCGCCCACGATGAAGACGCCCAAACTCGTTTCGGGCGATATGGCGCGAACCTCGCTGACCTTGACCCTGGTCTCCGCCCGCGGCGCCAGCGTCTTCGTGGTCGCCGGCCGCGTGGTCACCCGCGAAGGCCTCGAGCAGGAGCTCCGTCGCGTCGCCGCGCAGGGCGGCTCGTCTCGTCCCATCCTGATCAAGGCCGATGCTTCGCTGACCATGCAGAGCTTCCTGGATGTCTGCGAACTCGCCCGCAAGGCTGGCTTCCCCGGCGTCCTAGTCGCGGCCGACGAACGTTGATTCGCGGTTGCCACGGTCGAGTCGGGTAGAACATTCTCCGGCCAAGTGTCCTCCCCTGCGCCCATCTCCTCCGCCCATCCCGTGCCACCGCGTCACATCGGTATCATCATGGACGGCAACGGACGCTGGGCCGCCGCCAAGGGCCTCCCTCGGCTCGAAGGACATCGCCGCGGTGCCGAACGACTCATCGAGATCATTGACGCCTGCATCGACGGCGGCATCGGCACTCTCACCGTCTTCGCCTTCTCGGCCGAGAACTGGAAACGCCCGCTCGAGGAAGTTAGCGGCCTCTTCAAGCTCGGTGAATGGATCCTCCGTGCGCACCTCGCCCGCCTCGAGAAACGGAACGTCCGCCTCCGGGTGATCGGTGACATCAGCGCCCTTCCCGAATTCGTCCGCGTCCCTCTCGAGGACGTGATCAAGTCCACCCTGGACAATACGGCTTTCACCTTAGTAGTCGCACTCAACTACGGCGCCCGCCAAGAAATCGTTGCCGCCGCGCAGGCGATTGCCACCGACGTCGCCGCCGGCAAGCTCGCGCCGGCCGCAGTGGATTGGTCGGCGGTCGAGGCCCGCCTGCAGACGGCCGGTATGCCCGACCCCGACCTCATCATCCGTACGTCAGGCGAATTCCGCCTCAGCAACTTCCTGCTGCTCCAGTCCGCCTACGCCGAGATTGTGTTCGCCTCGGTCTTCTGGCCCGACTTCGACAAAGCGCAGCTTCAGCTCGCACTCGCCGAATACGCCAAACGCGAACGCCGCTTCGGCCAGACCCGCGAGCAGATTCAGACTCCCGCCCAAGCATGAAAGACCGCGCCCTCAGCACCATCGGCCTCTGGGTTGTCGTCGGTCTTGTCATCTGGGTCGGCGGATTCTTTTCCGTCGCCGAACAAGCGTCCTTCGGTCTGCTGGCGCTGCTCATCTGCGCCGCGCAATATGAGTTCTACCAACTTGTCCGTGCCATCCCTGGCGTCGGCCGCCCCCACCTTTCAGGGATCGTCGCTGGCTTCGCCCTGCATTTCGGTCTGTTCTTCCTCGCGGCGGAAGAAGCCCGTTCGAACTACCTATTGACCGGCGGTGCTCTGCTCGTCGGCCTGCACCTCCTATCGCTCCTCCGTCATCCGGGCGAAGTCCCGACGCTGCTCCGCCGCTTCCCGACCCTTTACGGCTTCGCCTACCTGCCCTTCATGTTGGCCTCACTCATCGCCATCGCACGCATGAAGGACGGCCATCTGCTCACCGCCCAGTCCGTCGGACTCTATTACGTTGTCTGGGTGTTCGTCGCCACGAAGTTCACCGACGTCGGCGGTCTGCTCATCGGCGTGCCGTTCGGTAAGCATAAGATCGCCCCGACTATCAGCCCGGCCAAGAGCTGGGAAGGCTGCCTCGGCGGACTCGCCACTTCCGCCGGCGCTTCAGCCCTCTTCGCCTGGCTACTGCGCGACGCCTTTGACATCAACTTTATGGTTCCTTGGAAAGCTGCCGTGCTGGCACTACCGATTGCGGTGTTCAGTATCCCCTCCGACTTGATCGAGTCAGTCTTCAAGCGACTCGCCGGCGCCAAAGATTCCGGCGCGACGATTCCAGGTATCGGCGGCGCACTCGACCTGATCGACAGCATGGTACTCACTTCGCCTGTCGCCCTTATCCTGCTGTCCTACTTCCTCGATTGGGCCAAGCGCGGCTGATGACCGCGCCCGCACCAGCAATCCATGTGCTGACGGGACCGACCGCCGTCGGCAAGACGGAGGCCGCGCTGCACTGGGCCGAGCAGAACGACGCGGAAATTATCTCCTGCGATTCTGTCTGTGTTTACCGAGGCATGGACATCGGCTCAGCCAAGCCGACGCCAGAAGAACAGCACCGCGTCGGTCATCACGGACTCGACCTCGTCGACCCTTCGGAGCGCTACTCCGTCTCGCAGTATGTCGAGATGGCCCGGGAGGCGATCGCCGCCGCGCACGGCCGCGGCAAGCGGGTGCTCGTCACGGGCGGCAGCGGCTTTTACCTCGCGGCCTTCTTCGGCCCAGTCACCGACGAACTCGAGATTCCGCAGGCTATCACGGATGAGGTCCGCTCGCTTCAGCGCCAAGGACTGGGCGCTATGCTTCTCCGCCTGCGTGAGGTCGAAGGGCAGAAGCTTCCCGACTGGCTCGACGCCCAGAACCCCATCCGCATCGCCAAGGCCCTCGAACGCCGCTTGGCCTCCGGCCGGACCTTGGACTCCCTGCGCGACGAGTTCCTGACCCGCCGCGGACCTTTCGCCGATCACCCCGTCACCTTCGAACTCCTCGAACGACCCGACGAAGAGTTGAAGGCACGAATCGCCACCCGCACGGCCTCGATGCTGCACGGTGGCATCATCGAGGAGTCCGAGCGCCTCTTGGCGCTGAATCTGGACCCCGAACTGACATCGTCCCGTGCGGTAGGCTATCGGGCTGTCTTGGACTGGCTGGAGGGCGGGAAACGGGTAGCGGTAAGCGGTCTGACCGAGCGCATCAACCTCGACACTTGGGCCTTGGTCAGGAAACAGCGTAAGTGGTTCCGCAGGTTAGGCTTAGCCAAAGATGCCGAATAATCGGCATGCGGAGTGATTTTGGGGTAAATACCTCCACCCGGTGTTTAAAAAACGGTTATTAATGGCATTTTACTGCCTCCATCCTTGCAAGCCCCTATTTTCTGGCCAATTTCGGCATCGAACCCCCTACCCACCCAAACCATGCCCCTAAAAATCGGCCAGCCTCTCCCTGAAATCTCGCTCAAGCAGAAGACCGACACCGGTCTGGTCGATGTCAGCCTCCGCCGCAATGTCGGCAAGGGTAAGACCGTCATCCTCTTCGTCCCGCTCGCCTTTACGACTTTCTGCACGGAAGAGCTTTGCAAAGTGACCGGCCTCCTCGACGAGTACAAGAAGCTCGGCGCCGATGTGATCGCCATCTCGGTCGACTCCCCCTTCGCGCAGGAAGCCTGGGCCAAACAGGCGGGCATCAACCTCACCCTCGTCTCCGACTTCAACCGCGTCGCCCTCAAGGCCTTCAAGGTCAAGGATACCCGCGTGATTCCCGAGAAGACCGGCCTCCTCAACGTGGCCAAGCGCTCCGTCTTCGTGGCCGACAAGGCTGGTAACGTGATTCACTCCGAAGTGAAGCGCGACCCGGCCTCCATGCCGAACTTCGCCAAAATCAAGAAGGCCGTCG
>CAIVYX010000081.1 GCA_903910245.1 uncultured Opitutia bacterium
CCGCGGTTCTGAATACACCGTCGATTTCCTCCCCAAGGTGAAGATCGAGGCCGCCGTCGCTGACGAGCAGGTCGAGAAGGCCATCGCCACGATTTCCAAGGCCGCCCAGACGGGTAAGATCGGTGACGGCAAGATCTTCGTGATCGGTCTTACTGACGTCATCCGCATTCGCACCGGCGAGCGCGGCCCTGCCGCCATCTAAGTCCCCTCATTCCGACCTAGTAGAAGGGCGTCCCTATCGACGCCCTTTTTCTTTGGCTTATTTCGCGGCGGACTTGGCCGCGGTCCTCGCCGCATCGCGCTTGGCCAGCATACCGGGCGAATTCCACTTGATGACGTGGTAGGTAGCCTGCCCTTCGCCGGCGTTGCGGATTGCATGATCGATATTCGCTGCCTGGAAGATGACCGAGCCCGGTCCGAGCTTCACCCAGTCGCCAGCGACGAGTGCTTCGACCGTGCCCTCCTTGACGATGAGCAGCTCTTCATCGGCGTGCTGGTGGGGCGGGTGCGGTGCTTGGCCCTTGTCCAGGGTCGTCACATGCATCTCGAGCTCATCTAAGGTCGCCGTGGGCGCGCGACAGATGGTGCGGGATTCGCCGACCTTGGACTTCTTCACGACCAATTTCTCCCAATCGAAGGCCATCGAGCCCATGATGGGCTTGGGCGCCGGCACGGTAGCGGCGAGGCGGTCTTGGCCGATGAAGCCGAAGAGTCCCAGGCAGACGGAGGCGGTCAGGGCGGCGACGGCGAGGTCGCGACGGGTCGGGGTGATCATGCGTTATTTCTAGGAAACTCGCCGAAGGGAGTAAAGAGCCCTTCCAGACGCCTTGCCCTCGGGCCGACCCCGGGCCTAATCTCCCGCATGCTTCGCCCACCGCTCAATTGGACGGCCGCTCTGCTCGCCTTAGCAGGCCTGCTCGTGGGCTGCGGCGACGGCAAGACGACCGCCGAGAAAAAGGCCGCCGAAGGCTACCTGATTATCAACAATATGGCCGAGCCCTCAGGGCTCGATCCGCAGACCATCACCGGACTCAGCGAGAGTCACATCATCGCCGCACTCTTCGAGGGCCTCGTCGGCTACGACCCCAAGGATCTCCACCCCATTCCCGGCGTCGCCGAAAGCTGGACGATGTCGAAGGACGGCAAGACTTGGACCTTCCGTCTGCGCGAGAATGCCCGCTGGTCGAACGGAGACCCAGTGACTACTGCCGACTTCCTTTTCAGTTACGAGCGGATGCTCACGCCGAGCTTTGGCGCCGAATACGCCTCGATGCTACACGGCATCCGCGGCGCCAAACATTTCCACACCGGCAAGTCCAAGGACTTCAAATCCGTCGGCCTCCGCGCCCCCGACGCGCGCACGCTCATCATCGAGCTCGAGGATCCCATCCCTTACTTCCTCCAGCTCCTCTGCCACCACAGCTGGATACCCGTGCACCCCGGGACGATCTTGAAGCACGGCAAGATGGATTCGCTCAACACACTATGGACCCGGCCCGGTTCCCTGGTGGGTAATGGCGCCTTCACGTTGGAAAAATGGGAAGTGGCCCGCCGCGTCGTCGTGCGCAAGAACCCGCTCTACTGGAACGCCCAGGAGGTCTCGCTCAACGCCGTCGAGTTCCGCGCGATCGCCGACCTCTTTGCCGAGGAGCGCGCGTTCCGCGGCGGCGAACTTCACATCACCGGCGCAGTCCCGCCTTACAAGGTCGCTAAACTGCGCGAGCAGAAGGCCCCGCACCTGCGGCTCGATCCGTTCTTCTCGACCGCCTTCGTCTGGGTCAACTGCGACATTAAAGGCGACAAGCCGGTCGACCTCGCCGCCCGTAAGTCCCTGCTCGATCCGCGCGTCCGCCAAGCGCTCGGTATGGCCATCGACCGCAACCTCATCGCGGAGAAAGTCCTGCGAGCTGGCGAGGCTCCTGCGTTGCACTTCACCCCGCCCGGCACCGGTGGCTTCCTGCCGACCGCTCGCTGGAAACAGGATGCGAACGAAGCCCGCCGCCTGCTGGCTGCAGCGGGCTACCCCAACGGCAAAGGACTACCCAAATTAGATTACCTCTACAACTCCTCCGAAGGGGCGCAGATGGTGGCTCAGGCCTACCAGGAGATGTGGCGTCGCGAGCTCGGCGTGGAAGTCGAGCTACGCAACCTCGAGTGGAAGGTCTATCTCTCGGCCATGCGCAAAGGCGAATACCACCTCTGCCGCGGGGCCTGGGTCGGTGACTATAACGACCCCAACACTTTCCTCGAGATGCTGATCAGCGGCAACGAGCTGAATGTCTCGAACTGGACCGACACCGAATATGACCGCCTCCTCGGATTGGCCGCTAAAGAGACTGATGCGACCAAGCGCTTTGATTATTTCCAGCAAGCGGAGGCCCGCCTGATCAGCCAGGCGCCGGTGCTGCCGGTCGTCTTCAACAAGAACAAGTTCCTCATCCGACCCGAGGTACAAGGCTGGTATCCCACCCTTCTGGACCAGCACCCTTTCACCGCGGTCAGGCTCGTTCCTGCGAAAGGGGATTGAACGGAACACCCCCTCGCCTACTCTAACTTCATTCCCATGCGCTCCCTCGCCCTCGCTCTGTTAGCCACCCTCGCCGCCGTCTCCGGCCACGCCCAAGCCGACCCCCTCCGTTCCACCGGCGGCGACGAAAAGGCTTTTGCCAAGCTCCGTGGCATCACCTTCTTCTTCATCGACGTCACCACGTCCGAAAGTCGCCCCGAGGACGCCGACCTGCGCGGCGAAATCCGCGACGCGATGGAGCTCGAGATGCGCCGGGCTAACATCGTGCCGCGACCCGTCGAAGGCCTGACGCCGGAGACCACCACGCCCCTCCTGACCATCGAGGTCCGCCTCGATCGCGGCCTCGGACGCTACAACGCCGACGTCATCCTGGCCGTCCGCGACAACGCTACCATCACCCGCAACAAGGAAGCCGTCCTCGCCCAGTCCTACGCCCAGTCGAAGCGCGCGATGGGTACCTCTGAAGCGACGCTCAACCGTGAAGTCAAGGCCCGCAGCCGCGAACTTGTGCAGGAGCTCCTGACCGGCATCAAGACCCTGAAGTAAGGCCGAAGGCCTCACCTCCTTGGAACTCCTGAAGAAGATGCGCGGCGACAGGGCTAGCCCTCCGCCGCGCTCCTCGCTGTCCATCATTCTGGCGACCGTCGTCGCGGCGATCGCCGTCATCGGTGGACTCTCCTTCCTCGCGAGCGAGTCAGGCGTACTCCTCCTTTTGGGCTCGTTCGCGGCCAGCACCCTCATCGTTTTTGCCTACCCCGACTCGCCGTTCGCGCAGCCGCGTAACGTGATCTTTGGCCACCTCATCGGCAGTGCCTGCGGACTGGCCTGCACGCACCTGCTGCCTGGGCACTGGTGGGCTTCCGCGCTCGCGGTCGGCGCAGCCATCGGCGTCATGAAGCTCACCCGTACCATCCACCCGCCGGCGTGCTCAAATCCGCTGATTGTCTTCGCGCTCACCCAAGCCCCTTGGACCTTCCTGATCTTCCCCACCCTTGCCGGGGCCAGCCTGATCGTCCTAGTCGCCCTCTTCTATCACAACTTGCGCCGCGAAGCCCGCTGGCCCAAGTATTGGCTCTGAACTTATGTCCTCCGTCGAAGCCCGCCTCATCGAACTCGGCATCACCCTGCCGACCCCTCCCGCCGCCGCCGGCGCCTATGTCCCGGCCGTTCGGACGGGTAACCTGCTCTACCTCGCCGGCACGCTGCCGATGAAGGACGGCAAGGTGACCTCGCTCGGCAAGGTTGGTCGCGAGGTCGATATCCTCCAAGCCGCCGAGGCCGCCAAGCTCTGCGTGCTCAATGCGCTGGCCAATGCCAAGGTCGCCTTGGGCTCGCTGGATCGCATCAGCCGCGTGGTCATGGTCAATGGCTTCGTCAATGGCGTCGACGGCTTCAGTGATAGCCCCAAAGTGCTTAACGGCGCCTCGGAGTTCTTGCTCCAACTCTTCGGCGAGGCCGGTAAGCACGCGCGCGCCGCGGTTTCCGTGAACGGGCTTCCCCTCGGCGTCTCCGTTGAGGTCCAGATCGTGCTCGAGGTCCGCGACTGAACCGACTCAGCCGTCACTCGCGCTGATCTTGCTGAAGTCGATTTTGAAGGCCTTGCCGGCGGGCGGCTTGCCGCAGTTGCCGATTCTGTCGCAGGCGCGCTTGACCAATTCGGCCATGCGAGTGTCGCCGGGCTTAGAGAGCCAGCCTGAAAAACTGGCGAAGCCGGAAGCGTCAATGGAGACCGTGACGCCACAGGAACCCGCGGAGGCGATCGTGGCGCCCTCGGCTGCCAGTAGTTCGTTCCAGGCCGAACGAAGACGGGCTTGGACTTCGCCGGCATAGAGCGCCTGCTCGGAAGCGGAACCGCCTTCGCCGCCGTTATCACCTTCGCCATACGATCGCCCCTTTTTGACGGAGACGCCGCCGATACCGCCGACCTTCGAAGCCGAGCCAGCCTTACCGCCCTTGGATTTATTGAACTCCCCGAGCGTCGTCTTGTTGGAGCTGTTGCTGCTCGTGCCGGCCTTACTCGAAGCCTTGGCCATCGTCTTGGGCGAGTTCGTCGAAGATTGCGCGGCCAGTTCGGCCTGTTCGCGGTCACGGAGAATCTTTTCGACGTCGAGCTTCTTAAGATGAATGCGGGCGACGCCGCTATTCGAGCCAGACTCGGAACCCTTGGCGACGCCAGCGGCTTTGCCGATTTCGCCTGGGCGCTTGCCCGGGATGCCATTCAGGTCAACCTGCAGATACGGATCGACAGCCTCGATACTTTCGCCGCCGTGACGCGCAGCATACCAGGAAAAACCGATAATCGCGACGACGACGCCGAGATGCACGGCGACGGAACCAATCCAACCTTTGCCTCCATTCGACATCTCAGCGCGTCTCGGTATCAAGACCCGCCTTCGTCAGGCCCTTGGCCTTGGCCGCGGAAAGGACGTCGATGATCTTTTGGTAGGACAGCACGCCGTCGCCGCGAATGCGTACGACCGGCTGATCGACTTCTGGTAAAGCGGCGATGATGGCGAATTCGGCTTCCAGCTGGGCGAAAGTGACCGCGCGTGCGCCGATCGCATAGGCACCATTGCGGTCGATGCTCACGATACGATACTGCACTTTCGTGTCGGGCGTCTTGCCGGCGCCTTTCTCGGCCTTGGGCAGGTTGACCGCGGTGGTCTGCTCGAGGACCGGCGTGGCGATCATGAAAATAATCAGAAGCACGAAGCAGAGGTCGAGCATCGGCGTGACGTTCAGCTCGCTGATGACGTGGAGCCGGTTGGGCCTGGAGAAGGAGCGGGCCATGAGGGCTTACTGGGCGTCTTCCCAACCCGGCAACGCGGCCGGAGGCTCGGTGGCGACGGGAGCCGATGCGGCCGCCGCGGCGCCTGGGGCAGGAGAAACCGGAGCAGCGGCGCGGAGCAGACGTTCGCGCTCCTGCACGGCTTCAAAGTTGCGACGGGCTTCGCCTTCGAGCTCGAGCTCGACGCGGTCGGCGAGCGAACTCGCGAAATTCTCCAGCTCGGTCGTCATGATCTTCACCTGCGTGAGCAGGTAGTTGTAGCCGAAGGTGGCGGGGATTGCGACGAGCAGGCCGAGGGTCGTGGTGACGAGGGCGCCACAGACGCCAGGCGCGAGCTGCGCGATACTGGCCTTCTCGGTCAGTGCGCCGAAGGTGACCATCACGCCCCACACGGTGCCGAGCAGGCCGAGGAACGGACCGCCCGAAACGAGTGAGCTCAGGATGACCATCTTGTCCTCGTATTTCACCATCGTGCGGGCGACGCCGCGCTGCACGGCGTTCTCTACGTGGCCCATGCACAACGTGACGTCGGACTGGCGGACGAGGCGACCTTTATGGCGCTGCACGGCGGAGACGGCTTCGGCAACGAGGAATTCGTAAGGTCCGAGATTCGAACCGCGTGGGAAATTGAGGGCGACGACGGAAGGCTCGTCGCGCAGGCGACGCTCGAACGCATGGTTGCGACGGCGGAGCTCTTGGACGTCGGACCATTTGCCAATCATCGCTCCCCAACCGATGAAGGAGCAGATGAGCAGGACGCCGGCGACAGCCAGTCCGGCGCTGTCCATCTGCTGGAAGTACCAGAGAGCGCCCTTCGTAGTGTCAGCCAGCACGAACATTAGGACAGGAGAAAGCATCGCTTTCATAGGCAATCCGCCGTCGGCATGGCTTCAACCTGAAAAGGTTCGTGGTCGCACTTGAATCGGAGGGCTTTCGTATGCACTGTAGGAGTGCTTGATTCCTCGTCCGCCATCCTGCCAAGGCTGTATCCAGAACGCCGCGGTGTACTTCACCCTCGTCGCCGGGGGGAAAGCGGAGACTTATGCCTGCTGCCAAGGCTGCCCCTCCCTGCTGTCGGACTCCATCCTGCCCTCCCTCGCGCTCGGGCTGAAGCTGACCGTCCCGGCCCCCGTCGGCCGGGGCAAGTGCCCCACCTGCGGCTTCCGGTGGGCCGACTTCGACCGCATCCATCGCTTCGGCTGCCCGACCTGCTACGAAGCCCACGCGCCGCAGGCCTTGGCCACGATCGCCCGTATCCAGCCGGGCCTCGAACACCACGGCCGCCGCCCCACCGATGCCGTGGCCGACCGCGAGGCCAAGCTGGCTAAGGCCCGCCTCCTGCTGAATTCCGCCCTCAAAGAAGAGGACTACGAAACGGCTGCCGCCCTCCGCGACCAGATTACCGGACTTGAAGCCGGCCCACCTGAAGCCAAGTAATGACCTTAGGATGAAGCCGCTCGCCCTGCTGACCAATGACGACGGCATCAACGCCGCCTTCCTCCACGCCTTGGTCGCCGCTTGCGTGGCCGAGGGCTTCGACGTCGTCGTCGCCGCCCCCTCCGGGGAGCGCAGCTGGATCGGTCGGGCCTTCAGTCGCCACCGCGAAGTCACCCTCGCCGACTACCCGAACCTCGGCCGCCAGGCCTGGTCCATCGACGGTACCCCCTCTGACTGCGTCAACATCGCCCTAGGCCACCTGCTGCCCGTGAAGCCCGACGTGGTCCTCTCCGGTATCAACATCGGCTTCAACGCCACCATGCCCCTCTGCCTGAGTTCCGGCACCCTCGCTGGCGCGACCGAAGGCACGTCATGGGGCCTGCCGGCCGTGGCCTGCTCCCTCGACCTAGAGAAATCGCTCTTCGAACAGGTCCACCGCAACTCGTCGGTCTGCCCTCCGGCCCTTCGTCCGCACCTTGAGGCCGCCGGCCGCC
Organism: uncultured Opitutia bacterium; assembly: GCA_903910245.1. Taxonomy (GTDB): domain Bacteria; phylum Verrucomicrobiota; class Verrucomicrobiia; order Opitutales; family UBA953; genus UBA953. The sequence goes on from CAIVYX010000081.1 coordinate 7,247, forward strand.
ACGCCGCCCGCTTCGCCAAAGGGCTCGTCGGCCAGCCCAGCCCGGGCCTGCTCGTCCACAGCCTCAACTACCCCGCCACGGTCACCCATGACACCGCGATGGAACGCTCCACACCGGCGCTTGTCCGCCATGGCTCCCTCTTCAAACGTTCGGCGCAGGGCTTCTCGTTCGCCTGGAATGACGGCGAGAACCTCACCACCGACAAACAATCAGACCTCGCCGTGTTGGAGCGAGGCCTGATCAGCCACACCGTCTTCGACTTCGGCGCCACCGCGCCGCTCTGAGCCGGCTCAGTGGGTGTGGCCGTGATCGTGGCCGTCGCCATGATCGTGGTCGTGGTCGTGATGACCTTCGCCCGCAAAGAGTACCGGCAGGAGGAGCACCAGGCCGCCAATGAAGGCCGGAGCCCAGGCATTACGCAGACCGTGAGCCGCGAGGAAAGGATAGAAGGCGACGTAGCTGGCGAAGGCCCAGGCGCCGAGGTGATTGGTGAAGATCCAGAGGCCCTTGAGGCCACCGTCGTTGGCGCGACGCTGGACATAGACGGAGAGGAAACCAGAGAAGAAGATTGCCGAGAGGATTAACAAAAAGATGGCGAAAGGAGCCCAACCTTCGACGGCGTGGTGGTGAATCTCTTCGGCCTGCTTCTTAACTTCAGGCTCGGCGGCGGCCTCGGCCGCAGTGACGGCGGCCTTCTCGTCGAAAGCCTTGCCCTTGGCGGCGGTCTTGGCCTTAGCCACGGCCTTATCCACCAGCGCGGCCTTGGCGGCGGCTTCCTTCGCATGGGCGTCAGACTCAGGAAGAGTATGGCTCATGTAATAGTAGGCGCCGACGGAGATGCCGTAGAAGACGACGCCGAGGACGAGGGTATTGATGGCCAGGCCGAGGCGGCCGAGGGGCTTGGTAAGATCCAGCGAGAAGCTCATGGTGCGAAGCCGCAACCTAGGTCGCCCTCCCTTTCCTTCAATTCCAAACTTGGAAAACGCTCCGTTCCACGCCTCATAAGGGCTTCGCCATGGCCCGCCCCCTTCCTGAAACCGTCCTTTTCGACCTCGACGGCACCCTAGTCGACAACTTCGAGGCCATCCACCGCTGCTACGACGACGTGATGAGCATGATGGGCCTCCCGGGCGTCACCTTGGAGCAAATCCGCCGCGCCGTGGGCGGATCAGTCAACGTGACGGTCGTCAATCTAGCCGGCGAAGCCAACGCGCCCACCGCGACGCGCCTCTTCCGCGAACACTTCCCCTCCGTGATGTACCATGGCCTGCGTGCCTACCCCGGCTGCCGCGAGATCCTCGTCGGCCTGCGCGCCAAAGGCGTCCGGGTCGCGGTGTACACAAACAAGGACGACGCCAACTCGAAGAAGATCATGGAGCACCTCGGGCTGGATGACGCCGTCGATGCGGTCTACGGCACCAACGTCCATCCCTGGCGTAAGCCCCAGCCGGAGTTCACCCATTTTGTTCTATCGTCACTCAAGGCCGACCCTACCCGCACGGTCATGGTGGGGGATTCGCCGTTCGACATCTCTACGGCCCGCAACGGCAAGCTGGCCGCTATCCATTGCGTGACGACCGGTAGTCACACCGCCGAGGAACTCGCCCCTTACGCCCCGGACACCGTCCACGCCGGCCTACCCGAACTGGGCCGTGAGCTCTTCGGTCTGGGCTGATTTTCGTTTCGCTCCCGCCCCGCGGGGATGATTGGCTAGCCGCATGTCGCCGCCACGCGAACCGCCGCGCGGATCCGAAACCACCCTTTCGGGCGTGGTCGAGCGCATCCTGTGGCTCGATGAGGAGACGCATTTCACCATTGCGGAGCTCGCACCAGAAGCCGGCGATAAGGTCATCATCCTCGGGAACATGACCGGGCTGCAGTGCGGCGAGACCGTCGACGTCACTGGGCATTGGGAGCGCCACCCTTCGCACGGGCCGCAGCTGCGCGTGCGCACGTTCAGTTCACGTCTACCTTCTTCCGTCCACGGTATCCGCAAATACCTCGGTAGCGGCCTCATCAAGGGCATCGGCAAGACCTACGCCGACAAGATCGTCGCGAAATTCGGCGTCCGCACTTTCGATATCATCTCCAACCAGTCAGGCCGTCTCCGCGAAGTCGAAGGAATCGGCCCTGGCCGCGCGAAGTCCATCAAGGCCGCCTGGGAAGACCAGAAAGCCCTGCGCGAGGTCATGGTCTTCCTGCAAACCTACGGCGTGACCAATGCGCTCTGCATCCGCATCGTCAAAGCCTACGGCCAAGACGCCAAGAAGGTCCTGACCAGCGAGCCCTATCGCGTGTGCCGCGAAGTCGAAGGCGTCGGTTTCAAGACCGCCGATAAGATTGCGCGCAACCTCGGCCTCCCCACCGCCGGTCCGCAGCGCGTCGATGCGGGCATCCTGCACACGCTCGAAGAACTCGAAGGCGAAGGCCACAGCGCGTTCCCCGACGAAGGCCTGCTTGAAAAAGCCACCGAGCTTCTCGAAGTCGACAAGACGATTGTCCACGACCGCCTCCGCAAGCTGATGGAAGAAAAGGCCGTCGGCGTGCTCTCCACGCGCGGCGTTCGCCTCGTGCAGCTCCGTCCGCAGGAGAACGCCGAGAAGTCCATCGCCGCCTCCATCCAGCGCTTCCTGGCCACACCGTCGGGCCTACCGACCATCGTTGCCGACAAGGCCGTCGAATGGGCCCAGACCCGCGCCGGCTTCGCTTTCTCGCCCGCGCAGGCGGCCGGCGTGCTCATGGCGCTGCAGAACAAGGTTACGGTCCTCACCGGCGGCCCCGGTACCGGCAAGACGACGATTCTCAAGGCGCTGTGCGACATCCTCAGCGCCAAGCGCGTGCGCATGGCCCTCGGCGCGCCCACGGGCCGCGCAGCAAAGCGCATGACCGAGGCAACGCGCGTCCAGGCCTCGACCATCCATCGTCTGCTGAAATTCGACCCAGCGGCTGGCGGTTTCACCTCCAACGCCGAGAACCCGCTCGCGACGGACTTCGTCATCATTGACGAATCCTCGATGCTGGATACCAAACTCGCGGCCTCACTCCTGCGCGCCGTCCCCGGCACGGCCCACCTCCTGCTCGTCGGCGACGTCAATCAGCTCCCCTCCGTCGGCGCGGGTAACGTGCTCGGTGATCTCATTGATTCCGGTGCCGCCGCAGTCACGCGGCTCGATACGGTCTTCCGCCAAGGCGCCCGCAGCGGCATCGTCACCGTCGCCCACGGCATTTTGCACGCGGACACCACCCCGCCCACGCCGGTCGAGGATCCCGCGAAGCTCGACTTCACCCAGGACATCCACTTCGTCCGCGTCGACGATCCGGAAGCCTGCGTGGCAATGGTGACGAAGCTCTGCTGCGACATCCTGCCAAAGGCGCTCCGCTTCGACCCGCTGCGCGACATCCAAGTGCTCGCTCCGATGCACAAAGGTACCGGCGGCATCCAGGCCTTCAATCAGGCGCTCCAAGGCCGCCTGCGCGGCGCCGACGCTCGTCCCGGTCGCATCCAGCCGGGTGACAAGGTCATCCAGACCCGTAATAACTACGACAAGAACGTCTTCAACGGGGACTTTGGCGTGGTGCTTGGCCAGAACGAGGAAGGCACGTTGCTGATCGACTTCGACGGCGCACGCGTGGAGCTCGAACGCGGCGAACAGAGCGACCTGCACCTCGCCTACGCGGTGAGTATCCATAAGTCCCAGGGTTCGGAGTTTCCCGCCGTTGTGGTCCCCCTACTCCGCCAGCATAGCATCATGCTCGCGCGTAACCTCGTCTACACCGCCGTTACGCGCGGCCGCAAGCAGGTGATCCTCGTCGGCGACCCCACCGCTTACGCGATGGCCGTACGCAACGCTTCGGATTCACGCCGCATCACCGGCCTACTCCCCCGCCTCCGCGGCGAGGAGTAATTAGAGCTTCACCCTCATCGTCCCGCGCGTGACGCCGAGCTGATTGAGGACCTTGAGGTCATTCCAGAGCGCGGTGCCGTCGAGGTCACCCTTGAGCAGGGCCTGATATTTCTCGAGCGTGCGCGTGACGGTGGACGCATCCTCGTCAACAAACTCGACACGGAAGCGTCGGACACCAAGGGACAGCAGCTGCGTGACATATTCGGCGCCAGTCTGGGCACGCGAATTGAAGAGTGTGTTGCGGCAGCCGGCATCGGCCTTGAGAATGTGCTCGGCGCCGACGCGGTCGCGTAGTTTGACGCGGTGCGTCTCGCAGGGGCGGCCGCAGTCGCGGTAATCCTTACCCTTGGAGAGAAAGGCACAGAACACACAGTGCTCCATATGGAACATCGGCATGTGCTGGTGGACCGTGACTTCGAACCACTCCG
>CAIVYX010000082.1 GCA_903910245.1 uncultured Opitutia bacterium
CACGTTCCGGCCTTTAAGACCCTTGACGAGGTCTCGGAGGGCCTCGCCCGCCGCTTGCATGCTGATACCCATGGTTTGATGGATTAAGAAACAGGCGGCGCCGCTGACTGGCAAAGGCAAAAGGCGGGGTTTTTGCCAACATGGGGGAACGCTTGAACCAATCCGCACTTCGGGCATAGTCCCTGCTACTACCCCCTACGGGCGTTTAGCCTAAAACCCTCTTTCTATGGATAAGGACAAAAACAATAATTTCACTCCCCGCGCCCGCAAGGTCGTGGAACTGGCCCGGGCGGAAGCCCGCCGGTTTAATCATAACTACGTCGGCACGGAGCACATCCTGCTCGGGCTCATCAAGCTCGGCGAGGGCGTCGCCGTCAACGTCCTCGGCCGCATGGGCCTCGACCTCAAGACGGTCCGTGGCGCCGTTGAGAAGCAGGTTGGCCCTGGTCCGGAAGAAGCGAAGGCTCCCGACACGATTCCGCTCACGCCGCGCGTGCAGAAGGTCATGGCTCATGCTGTCACCGAAGCTCGCGCTCTCGGCCATGCCTATGTCGGTACCGAACACATCCTCCTCGGTCTCCTCAAGGAAGGGGAGGGCGTCGCCGCCCGTGTCCTGCAGCAGCTTGACGTCGACCTAGAGCGCTGCCGTAAGGAAATCCTCGCCGACATTGATCCCTCCGCCGCCGACGAATCGGAGAAGAAGGACGGCGAGTCGCCGCCCCCTTCCGAAGATGCTTCCGAAGATACTCCGCCTCCCTCCCGCCGATCCTCCTCTGAGGAGGCCTCCCGGCCTGGCCGCAATGAGCGCCTCTCGCTGCTGAAGACCTACGGTCGCGATCTCACCGAACTCGCCAAGGCGGGCGAACTCGATCCGGTCATCGGACGAAAAGAGGAGATCCGCCGCGTGGTGCAAATTCTCTGCCGCCGCACGAAGAACAACCCTGTTCTCATCGGCGAAGCGGGCGTGGGCAAAACCGCGATTGTCGAAGGCCTCGCCCAGGAGATCGCTTCGGGCATCGTCCCGGAAATCCTCCTCGACCGCAAGGTCATCACCCTCGACCTCGCCCTGATGGTCGCTGGTACGAAGTACCGCGGTCAATTTGAAGAGCGAATCAAGGGCATCATGGACGAAATCAAGCGGGCCAAGAATATCATCCTGTTCATCGATGAGATGCACACGATCGTCGGCGCTGGTGCCGCCGAAGGTGCGATGGACGCTTCCAACATCCTCAAGCCGGCCCTTTCCCGCGGCGAAATCCAGTGCGTCGGCGCCACCACGCTCTCCGAGTTCCGCAAGCACATCGAGAAGGACGCCGCCCTTGAACGCCGCTTCCAGTCCGTCAAAATCGACGATCCGACTCCGGAGGACGCCGTGCTCATCCTGCGCGGTATCCGCTCGAAGTACGAAGAGCACCATAAGTGCGAATATACCGACGCCGCCATCGAAGCCGCCGTCCGCCTCTCGCATCGCTATATCACCGCCCGTCACCTGCCGGATAAGGCCATCGACGTCATGGACGAGGCCGGCGCCCGCGCCCGTATCCGCTCCCTGAATGTCCCGGCCGACATCGACACGGTGCAGACCGAGATCGATAAGGTCGTGCAGCAGAAGGAAGACGCCTCCCGCCATCAGAAGTTCGAGGAAGCCGCCAACCTCCGCGACACCGAGAAGAAACTCCGCGCCAAGCGCGAGAAGATGCTCGAAGACTGGCGCAAGAAGCGCGACGAGAAGCGCATTATCGTCGGCGAAGATGAGATGCTCCACATCGTCGCCGACTGGACCGGTGTGCCCCTTAACCGGCTCGAGAAGAAGGAGACCAAGAAACTCCTTGAGCTCGAGACGGACCTGCAGACGGCCGTCATCGGCCAGGAGCGCGCCTGCGAAGTCGTCGCCCGCGCCCTCCGTCGGTCACGTGCCGACCTCAAGGACCCCCGTCGCCCGATCGGCTCCTTCCTCTTCCTCGGCCCTACCGGCGTTGGTAAAACGCTCCTCGCCCGCTCCCTGGCCGAACGTATGTTCGGCGAGAAGGAAGCGGTCATCCAGATCGACATGTCCGAGTACATGGAGAAGTTCACGGTCTCCCGCCTCATCGGCTCGCCTCCCGGCTACGTCGGTCACGACGAAGGTGGCCAGCTCACCGAAGCGGTCCGTCGTAAGCCTTACTCCGTCGTGCTCTTCGACGAAATCGAGAAGGCCCACCCGGATGTCATCCAGCTCCTCCTGCAGGCCCTTGAGGACGGTCGGCTCACCGACTCTCTCGGCCGCGTCGTCGACTTCCGTAACACGATCATCATCATGACTTCCAACGTCGGGGCCGACGTGCTGCAGCGCAACAACTCGGTCGGGTTCGACGTCGGCGTGGATTCCACCCGCGACTACGAGAAGCTTAAGGAGCGCATCATGGACGAGACCAAGCGCGCCTTTAAGCCGGAGTTCCTCAATCGTCTCACCGATATCGTGATCTTCCAGCAGCTCGCGAAGACGCACATGACCAAGATCGTCGACATCGAGGTCGACAAGGTTGCCAATCGTCTCCTCGACCTCGGCGTGAAGCTCGTGGTCAACGAGGCCGCCCGCGGCTACCTGGTCGATAACGGCTGGG
>CAIVYX010000083.1 GCA_903910245.1 uncultured Opitutia bacterium
CGTGAAGACGGCCGCGAAGCCATCACCGACTGGCGGGTGGAAGAAAAATACGGCGTCGAAGCCGCGCTCGTCCGCGCCTTCCCGCACACCGGCCGCACGCACCAGATCCGCGTCCACCTGGCGCACATCACACACCCGATCCTAGGCGACCGCACGTATGGCAAGTTCGACGTCCCGAGCTACACCGGCTGGCCGATGCCCCGCGTGATGCTCCACGCCCATAAGCTCACCTTGACGCACCCGCAGACCGGCAAGCCGCTCACGATCACCGTCGAGCCACCTAAGGACTTCCTGGACCTCAAGGAATGGCTGGCCAAGAAGTTCGGTCGCAAGTCTTACCTGCTACCCGCCTAAGCGGCAACCGGAGCAAGGAACAGGGGCAGGGCTAGATCACTAGCCCTGCCTTTTTTGCTACTCAGAATCCCTTCTGGCCGGGCTTGGGCACCTTGGCCGGCGCCTTCCACTCGGCAGGCAGGACCTTCGCGGCGGTGAGAGGGTCATTGTCGCCGTCGGCCTTCATCTCGGAGGCCAATTTCTCGAGCATGGCCTTGATACGTTCGGCCTGGGCCGAATCGCCGGACAAGTCCTTGGTCTCGTATGGGTCGGACTGCAGGTCGAAGAGCTGGGTGCGGTCGACGTGCGGGTAGCGAATGAGCTTCCAGCGTCCGTCGTTGAGCGCCTTCTGGATGGTCTTGTAACCGAACATCAGGAACGGACGGGCGGGCTTGGACGGATCCTTGAGCACGGCGGCGAACTCGCGTCCGTTGGAGCCCTGCGGAGTGGCGACGCCGCAGAGCTTGCCGAGCGTGGGCATGACGTCGAAGAGGTAGCACATCGCGTCACTGCGCTTGTCAGCGGCGATGCCAGGGCCGGCGACGATGAGCGGCACGCGCATGGAGTGTTCGTAGAGGTTCTGCTTGCCGATGAGTCCGTGCGAACCGCGGGCCACACCAGAATCAGCGGAGTAGACGATGATGGTATTGGCGGCGTAAGGCGAGGCGTCGACGGCGTCGAGGACGCGGCCGACCTGTACATCGAGGAAGGAGATATAACGATAATACTCAGCCAGCATCGTCTTCACGTCGGCCTCGGGGCGCGGCCATTTCATCAGCTGCTCATCGCGGATGACCATCTCACCGTTGTCGAACGGATGCTGCGGCAGGAAATTCGGCGGCAGCGGGATCGAGGCCGGTGCATAATCGATCGGAAACCCTACCGGGACGATGTGCGGGTCGTGCGGGCCATCAAAGGCCAGATAGGAGAAGAACGGCTTCTTGCCGTCTTGGGATTTCAGGAACGCCAGGGTCTCGTCGGTGGCCTCTTCGCAGAGGTGCTTCGGAGAGATCTTCGACGGAGTCAGTTTACCCGTCGGCAGCATGTCGCTGGTCGGAGCCTTGAGTGGATTAGCCATGCCGCCGACGAAGAGCGCCTTGGCCTGCTGGAAGGACTTCGAGATCGAGGGCGGACCGTTATGCCACTTACCCGTGGCGAAGGTCGCGTAACCAGCCGCACCGAAAGCATTGGGCCAGGTCTGATGCTTCAGCAGTCTCTCGTCGATCTGCGCCAACGAGCGGCCGGACAATAGCATCGCACGCGAAGGCACGCAAGTCGCGCCGCCATTGCCGCCCTGCATGTAAGCGCGGGTGAAGGCGACGCCGCGCTTGACCAAGCGATCGAGGTTCGGGGTCTTGATGACCGGATTACCCAGCGAAGCGATGGTATCGGCGCGCTGGTCATCGGCGAAGATGAACACGATGTTGGGCGCTGACGCGGCGGACAGGGAGATGGTCACGGCCAGAAGCACGGACAGGAGACGGGGCAAGCTCATGCCCCTATCCAATCCACCTAGGCGTGGAAGGCAACCCGACTTCAGGCGTTAAACCCGTGATGCCCGTCCTGCTTACGATGCTCAGGGGCATTCGGCTCAACATGCACCAGCACCGACACGACCTCAGGGTGAGACTTCAAGATGTCAGCCTTGATGCGTCCAGCAATCGCGTGTCCTTCAGCCACCGTAGCGGACTCGGCCACCTGCAGGTGGAAATCGATTTCAAAACGATCACCCAAGCGTCGGGCTCGGAAGGCATGAAATCCAAAGGCCCCCGGTGCGGCCAAAATATGCTCACTGAGGTCGCGAAGGACATGGGCCGCAGGGGCAGTATCAAGCAGATCCTCGCAGGATCCCTTGAAGAGCTTAATGCCCTCGGCCCCCAGCCAACCGGCCAAGACCAACCCCACGACCTTATCCAAGACGCTCCACTCCGGGGATAGATTGGCAATGATGACCGCCACCAAGGCCAGCAATGAGGCGATAGCGTCAGCGCGATGGTCCATGGCGTTCGCCATAAGGAGGCGCGAGCCCAAGCGCTCAGCTTGGCGGCGCGCATAGCGATAGAACCCTTCCTTCACGAGCAGGGCCACGCCGGCAACCCAAGCGGCAGCGATACCTGGGGTCGCTGTCGTCGTACCATCAGCGAGGGCGGAGACGGACTGCCAAGCGAGACCCAAGCAGAAAAGCAACACGAGGGACGAGATGAGCATCGTCGCCAGCGTCGAGAATCGGTGATGACCGTAAGGGTGGTCGTCATCCTTGGGTAAGTGCGCAAAACGTAAGCCGATAATGGCGGTGATATCGCTGGCGATATCGACCAACGAGTGGATACCGTCGGCGACGAGCGCCTGCGAAGACGCCAGGATGCCGACCGTAAACTTGGCGACGGCCAACACGAGATTAACCCCGAGGCTGAGCCACGTGGTCACACTGCCATCGCGCTGCAGCGTCGTGCTCATTTGGGTGAATTAGCCTTAATCAACTCGGCTTCGGCCTGCCAGTCGATTCGGGGGAGGCGAGCTTCCGCGACGGCAGGATGGCCTTTTAATTCGCGCACCAAAGCCTCGAGCTTACCCCAAGGGGCGCCACCAGGAAGCTTGCGCCAGGCATCGAGGCGAATGAGGGATTCCTCATGGCCAGGCCAAGCGGCGACAACGTCACCGGACTGAATCGTAACCTCAGAAGCCTGATGGCCAGGCTTCAGTTTGATCACGATGCGGTCGGCATAGGTAAACTCATAGGACGACACCGGACCAGCCTCGGCCAGGGTGACGCCTGGGGCGTAGGACTCCTTGATCAAAATATGCTCCTCAGGTAGCTCCTTACCTTCAGGCGAGTAGCGACGGGTGCCGCCGGTGACGAGCGTGCGGACCTTCGCCCCGCCCTCTTTCTCGGCGACCTGCTCGAAGAGGACATATTTTCCGTAGAAGCCCTTCTGCATGACCGCGAAGTCGTACATCATCGGAGCCATGCTCAAGGAAGTGCGGACCGCCCGGAGCTGGTTCTTCTTCTCGCTACCGCAGGACTTGCCGCCGAGCAAAAGCACGATGCCCAGCAAGGCACCGACGAGGAAGATGACGAAGCGTTCGCGCTGACCCATCCCCCGACATCAGCGAAGGAAGCCCACGGGAGCAAGGAGAAGCCTCCGATACGCCGTTTGGCGTTGGAAAATCGCCACCAGTCGCCAAAACAGCCTCATGCTTCAGGCCACCGTCGAGACCCGCGTCCGCTTCGCCGAGACCGATGCGATGGGCGTCACCTACCACGGCAACTACCTGCCTTGGTTCGAGATGGCTCGCGTCGCCCTGCTCGACCAGCTCGGCACGCCCTACCGTCAGCTCGAGCAAGAAGGCTTCCTCCTGCCTGTCCTCGAGACTGGCCTGACCTACCACCGCCCTTCCCACTTCGACGACCGCGTGCGCATCACCGTGAACTTGGCTGAAAAGCCCATGGCGCGACTAAAGCTCACCTACAAGGTCGAGCGCGACGGCGAGCTACTCGTCGAAGGCTTCACAATTCACGCCTTTGTGAACCGCGAGTTCAAGGCCGTGCGCCCGCCGGAAAAAGTCGAGGCCGCCCTGCGCAAAGCCTTCAGCGCCTGATTCCATGAATATCGCCGCCGCCCCGCTCGGACCTTTCGAAACCAACGCCTACCTCATCGTCGCCGAGAACGGTAAGGACTGCTGCGTTGTCGACGCCCCCAAGGACGCTGGCCCTCTGCTGCTCGCGGAGATCAAGAAGCAGGGGCTCAACCTGACGCACCTGCTGATTACGCACGGACACTGGGACCATATGTGCGATGGACGCTATTTCGCCGATGCCGGCGCCAAGGTCATCGCGCATAAGGATGACCAACAACTCATCGAGAACATCGAAGCCTACCGTACTCGCTACCAGTCGATGATCCCGTCGCTCTCCGACGACGACTTCCGTTCGGTAAAGGTGGACCGCTGGGTGGAAGACGGCGACGTCGTGGAAGCTTGCGGCTTCAAGTTCGAGATCCGGCACGTCCCCGGCCACTGCCCGGGCAGCATCCTGTTCTATGCCGCCGACCAGAAGATCGCCTTCACCGGCGATGCCATCTTCAAAGGCTCCGTCGGGCGCACCGACCTGCCCAACGGCGACTGGAATCAGCTCCTCAC
>CAIVYX010000084.1 GCA_903910245.1 uncultured Opitutia bacterium
GGTCGCTAGCAGGAGGGCGATGAGACGGGGTGTCATGGAGGACGCGAGGACTAGTGGGCCCGTGGGCCGGAGGCAAGGCAGGGCTTACTTGGGCTCGCTGGTCTGGCGGAGGTAGAGGAACAGGCTGCGGACATCCGGTTCTTCCATGCCGTTGAGCAGGCCCTCAGGCATGAGCGAGTTCGGGCTGACGACGCGGGTCTTGATCTGGTCCTTGGCGATGACCACGGGTGCGGGGGCGCCGGGAGCCTTGAGCGTCAGGGTGGACTCGTTCTCAGCGCTGATGATGCCAGCCTGGAGGGAGCCGTCCTTGAGCGTGATGTAGACGAGTTGGTAGTCCAAACCGATGACCGCGTTGGGATCGATGATGTTCTGCAGCAGGTATTCGAGGTCGGTGTAGCCGCCGGTGAGGTGCGGACCGATCTCCCCTCCGGTGCCGAAGAGCTGGTGGCAGGCCGCGCAGGAAGCGCGGAAGAGGTCGCGACCACGTTTGACGTCGGCGCGCAGGATGGCGTTCGTACCGAGGAACTTCTTATAGTTCGCGATGGCCTTGGCCTTGTCTTCGGAGCTGGCGTTGACCGTGCCCCAGTTCTTCTCGAGCCAGGCGGTCATCTTGGCGTCATTGAAGCCGCGAATCTTGCTGGCGAGCGGGGCGCTCAAGACGTCCTTCTTGAATTTGCCGGCATCGATGGCGGCGAGTAAGGCACGGGAACTTTCCGCGCGGCTGGCGAGGTTATTGAGGGCGAGAGGGCGGACGCCTTTGTCTTCATCGACGATGAATTGAATCAAGAGCGGCGCGATCCGGGCATCGTCGAACTGTCCGAGGGCGACGATCGCCGGTCCGCGCAAGGTGCCGGCCTTAGCGAGGTCGAGGATGGCCGGAAGCGATTCCAGGTCGTGGATCTGGGCGAGGTTGGCGAGGACGCGGGCACGCTCAGGCACGGGTGCCTTGGGGTTGAGAAGCGTGGCGCGCAGTTGATCCAACGCCGAGGCGTTGCCGAAGGTCACGGCGATCTGTCGGGCGCTGCTGCGGACCTCATTCGAGGGGTGCTTGGCGAGTTCGGCGTAAACCTTGGGCCACGTGGCGGGTTCTTTGAGGCGAACCTGTCCGACGAGGCCATCCTTGATGCCGTTGAGGAAGGTGGCGCGGAGCTGGTCGTTCGCGGCGAGTAAAGCTTGGCTCAGGACTTCGAGCTGTTCGCCTTTCGCACCGGGTTCGACCGCCGCAGTGGCGAGACGACGCGCAGTGAAGTTGGCGAGTTTGCCAAAGGGAGTCTTCTGGGCGAGGGCGAGTCCGCGGACGGGATCGGCGGCGACCGCTGGTTCCAGCGCATACCAGAGCAGGAACGGGATGTTCTGGTCAGACACATCCTCGGCACGCTGTGCAAGGGGCTCGAGCCAGCTCCAGCGGTCGGCGTGAGGGAGGCGCTGGGCGGCGGAGGCGATGCGACGACGCACGACGGGTGAAGGGTCTTTCTGGCTGAGTTGGACGATGCAATCGTAGACGCTTGCCGTTGGCTTGCCGCCTTCAGTGGCGCAGGTGATGGCCCAGCCGCGGACGGCGGCGCTCTTGGCTTCCAGCGTGCGGAGCAGGGTGGCCTCGGTGAGGGCGCCCTGAGCCTGTAGCGTCCAGAGGGCGCGCAGCTGGCGGGTGTCGTCGGGGTTCTCGAAGAGAATCTTCTCGAGCGCGGCGGTCGTGGCCGCGTTGGCACCGCGTTCCTGGAGGAGACGGCGGGCGTGGCGCACGTACCAATCGTTGGCGTTGAGGTGATGGGCGACGAGTTCGGCGTCGGAAAGCTTGGCGAGGTCGACCTTCACGGGCTTCACGGCGTCGGTGACGATCTTATACATGCGGCCGTTGGAGCGATCGGTGAATTCCTTCTGCTGGTGGCAGGGGACCTTGTCGTACCAGTCATTGATGAAGACGCCGCCATCCGGACCATACTGCGGGGAGAGGCCGCGGAACCAGCGGTCGGAGCTCACGCCGAAATCGA
>CAIVYX010000085.1 GCA_903910245.1 uncultured Opitutia bacterium
GGTCTCCAGGGAAGGACGGGAGTCGTCGTAACGGTTGAGCGCGTGACGGATCACTTCGCTCAAGGTGCTCAAACCGGACCGATGCTGGAAGGCGACTACTTCAGAATGAAGCTTCGGGGGAAGCGACACAGTGATGAGGCTTTCTGCGCTCGGGGTTTCGGTTCGGTTCGTCACGTTGCGGTTAACTCTTGATAAGATACATAGGTATAACCCGCACTTGCGCAAGAGGAAACTTTCATGTCACGGGAACGTCTCCGACGACGCGTAAAAAATCTGTTCGCACGACGTCACGTAAAGATGAATTCGATACGACTGGAGACCGTGCGAGCAGTTGACCGACGCGATGTGCGACGACAGGATGACGTCATGAGTGAACGCGCGCACGAAACGGAACACGAAGCGCCGGGCGAATGGCGAAAACTCGCCTCCCTCGCCGCCGTGAGCGGAGCTTTAGGCCTGATTTCATTGGTCGCAGAGCAGTTCGGCGATATCGGTTCGACTTGGGCGCTCATCCTCATCGCCGGCTCCTGTCTCGCTGGCGGATGGGACGCCGCCATCGACGGATGGGCGGCACTGCGGGAACGGCGTATCGACGTCCACCTCCTGATGATCGTCGTGGCGGTCGGCGCCTGGATTGTCGGCGCCCAGTGGGAGGGAGCCCTCCTTCTTTTTCTCTTTTCGACCGCCGGCGCGATCGAACATTACGCGATGGACCGCACGCGCGGCGCCATCAACGCCCTCCTCGACAAGTCGCCTAAGCATGCCCGCCGACTGGCTCTGGATGACTCCGAAATCGAGGTGCCGGTGGCCGCCCTGCTCCCCGGCGACCGCATCGCCATCCTGCCCGGCGAACTAGTGCCGGCGGACGGCAAAGTCCTCTCCGGCGAGAGTGCGGTGGACGAGTCGAACCTCACTGGCGAAGCGAAACCCGCCTCTAAACGGGCCGGATCCGAGGTCGCGGGGGGTACCCTCAACGATTGGGGACGCCTGATCGTCGAAGTCACCCGCGCGGAACGAGACAGCGCCCTGCAACGCATCGTGCGCTTGATCCGTGAAGCCCAGGACAGCAAGGCACCTGCCCAGCGTGCCATCGACAAGTGGGGCGACGCCTACGCAATCTTCACCCTCTCGGCCTCGGCGCTCTTCTTCGTCATACTCAAGTTAAGCAGCTCGGCGGAGGCAGTCGGCCATGCCTCCCCGCTCTATCGGGCGATGACACTGCTGGTGGTGCTCAGCCCCTGCGCCTTGGTCCTTTCCGTGCCCTCGGCCGTGCTGGCCGCCATCGCGGCCGGCGCCCGCCAAGGCATCCTCTTCCGCGGCGGCGCGGCCGTGGAACGCCTGGCCGACGTCGATTGCATCTGCTTCGACAAGACGGGCACGCTGACTGCCGGCATCCCCGAGGTGGCCGCCCTTGAGGTATATCCTGAAGACGCGGATCGCCGGCGCGCCCTGAGCGCTCTGCTCACCTTGGAATCATCGACCACCCACCCCTTCGCCGCTGGCGTCGTCCGCGCCTGCCTTAAAGATGGGGCGAGTCAGCTCCCAGTCCAAGGCCTCTCCAATTCCCCGGGACAAGGCGTCGCTGGCACCGTCGCTGGCACCCGCTGGAGCGTCGGTACCCGTGAGTTCGTCGGCGGCGGCACCCTGCCCCCTGCGACGGTCGCCGAAGGCGCCATCGTCAGCGAAGTCTGGGCCTCCGACGGTACGGTCACCGTCCGCGCCACGCTGGTCGATCGTATCCGCGATGAAAGCCGCTCGACCTTGACCGCCCTCCACGCCCGCAAGATCCGCACGGTGATGCTCACTGGGGACCGCGAGGAAGCCGCCGCCGTCGCTGCCCGCCAGGTCGGCATCCAATCCTACGCCGCGGCGCTCACACCCGATGCCAAGATGGCCGCCATCCGCCGCTACTCCGCCGAAGGCCACGTGGTCGCGATGGTCGGCGACGGGGTCAACGATGCCCCCAGTCTGGCCGCCGCGGACGTCGCCATCGGGATGGGCGGCCGCGGCAGCGACGCTGCCTTGGAATCCAGCGACCTCGTCCTGACCGACGACCGGATTGGCCGCCTGGTCGACGCGATCGAACTCAGCCGCAGCGCCCGTATGGCGATCCGCTTCAACGTCCTGATCTCAGTCGGGGCAGCCCTCGGGATGGCCGCTTACGTGGTCTTCCGCGGCGCCCCGCTGCCCTTGGCCGTCAGCGTCCATGAAGGCAGCACGATCGTGGTCTGCCTCAACGGACTGCGCCTGCTCGCCCACCGCCCCCGCCGGTAAACAAAAAGGCCCCCGGGCGAACCCGGAGGCCTCGATGGCATAGGCCCGTCGGCTTAGCGCAGTTCCTTGCCGGAGCCGTCGAAGAGCTTGAACGCTTCGATGCTATAGGTCGGGTCAGGCTTGGTACCTAGGCGGACCTTGCAGGACTTCATCAGGTCGCGGAAGAACTCGCGGTCCTCCGTGATGATGCGCTCGAGATTCACCGGGTGCAGCAGGATATTGATCTCAATCTCCTTCTCGGAACCGAGGGACTCGCGCAGGCGGCGGATGACGCTGAGGAGCTTGCGTTGGATCTCGACGGAGACAGTGCGGGGATTCTTGACGATGCCGCGGCCCTGACAGTGCGGACAGTCCGTGTACATGGAGGTCGTGTTGGACTCCGTATGGCGCTGGCGCGTCATCTGGAGCACGCCGAGCTGCGAGATAGGCAGAATCTGGTGCTTAGCCCGGTCGTCCTCCATCGCATCGCGCAGGGTATCGAAGACCTTCTTCCGGTCCTTCGGGTTCTTCATGTCGATCGTGTCGATCATGATGAGGCCGCCGAGATTGCGGAGCTTGATTTGGCGGGCAGCTTCGGTGACCGCCTCGAGATTCGCCTGGGTGATGAAGTTGCCGTCCTTGGCACCATCCTTGCCGCGGTGGCCGCCGGTATTAACGTCGATAGCCGTGAGCGCCTCGGTCTCGTCGATGACGATCTCTCCGCCGCTCGGGAGTGGGACGCGACGCTGGAAGAGCTGCTCGATTTGGCGCTCGATGTTGTAGCGCTCGAAGACGGGAATCGGGTCGGCATACAGCTCGACACGCGAACGGGAGCGCGGCGAGACCTCTCCGACGAGTTCTTGGACCAGCTTAAAGTCCTCGGGGTTGTCCACGAGGATGCGATCAATCTCCTCGGTGAGGAAGTCGCGGACGGTACGCTCGATCAGGCCGGGCTCCTGGTAGAGCAGGACGGGGCGGCGGTCTGGGGCGTTGATCTTCTCGACGATACCCTGCCAGCGCTTGAGCAGCATGTGCAGGTCGCGGACGAACCAGCGGGCCTGCTTACCCTCGCCGGCGGTGCGGATGATGACCCCCATGCCTTCCGGGATGGTCAGGGAGCGGAGGATGTCCTTCAGGCGCTCGCGCTCCTTCGGGTCCTCAATCTTGCGGGAGACGCCGCACGCGCCGCTGGACGGCATCAGCACGAGGTAGCGGCCGGGTAGCGCGATGTTGGTCGTCGAGCGGGGGCCCTTAGTGCCAATCTGATCCTTCACGACCTGGATGACGATGTCGGAGCCGGCCGGGAAGAGCTGCGGGATGTCCTTGGCCTGGTAACGGGCCATGCGCTGCTTCTGCTCGGCGGACTCGTTGTCGCGGATGAA
>CAIVYX010000086.1 GCA_903910245.1 uncultured Opitutia bacterium
GCCACCGGCCGCCTTCAGGTTTTCCGCCTCGCCCCGAGCATCAACGGTGGTTCCTCCGCCGCCGATGACAACTTCAAGATTGTCTCGAACGACGACTTCTTCACCGCCGTCGAGGTGATGCGTAGCGCCAATATCATCGAAGGCGTCTCAAAGAGCCTCACCGCCGACGAACGAAAGCTCGTCCTCCTGCCCTATCAGGCCGGTAACATTTTCTCCGGCCCGCTGACCGAGCAGGAAGTCTTTGCCAAGCAGCGAGGCATCAATCCCCAGCGCCAGACCTTGGTGATTAACATCGACTTCACCCATCCAAACCGGGACCTCGCCCGAACAGTCGCTTCGCACTTCTGTGAATCAATCCGGAAGTATAGCGAAGATGCCCGCCTGAAGGTGACTAACCCGCTGGTGGAGAAGGCCCGCATCGAGAACGAGACGCTCGAGGATAAGGTCCGTCGCCTCTACGAGCAGAAGAACGAACTGATCAAGAGCCAGAAGCTGCTCTCCATCGCGAAGGACACCAACACCCTTACCACGGAACGCTCCGTGCTCGTGAAGGACCGCGAAGAGACCCGTAAGCAGATCGACGAGAACGAGATCCTGGTCTCGGTCATCGCCAGCTACGAGAAGGAGAGCCGTCCGCTCGGAGATATCCCCCAGATCCGGGCTGATACCGACGTCGCCGCCGTTCAGACGGTCATCAGCGCCTCCAAGATTCGCGTTAGCCAGATGACCGAGACCTACACAGATCAGCACCCGAAGCTCGTCGCCGAGCGGGAGGCGCTGAAGCAGCTCGACAATCAGCTCAAGGAGGCCATCGGTCAGGCGATCAAATCCCGTCGCAGCTCCCTCGAGAACGCCAAGGCCCGCCATGAGGCGATCCTGCGTAACCTCGTCGCCAAGGAAGAGGAGATTTCCAAGCTACAGTCGGCCAATGTGGAGCTCGAACGCGTCGACAAGGATATCAAAGCCAACGAGGAATTCCTCAGCCGGATGAAGCTCAGCTATGAGGAGGCCAAGTTGCGCTCGTCCACCTCGGGTACGAGTACCTCGATCAGTGTGCTCGACGCCCCTTCCGTCTCAGATAAGCCGATCAATAAGAACTACTATTTTAACGCGCTGGTCGGCATGGGTGCGGGACTGCTCTTCGGTGTCGTCCTTATCGTCATCATCGGAACCTTGGACTCCCGCATCAAGTCCGCTAAGGACGTCGAAGGCTCTCTCGGCCTGCCGCTCATTGGCACCATTCCCCGCGTCGCCAAAGTTTCTGGTCCGGATCGGGCGTTACTGGCTCGCCAGGACAAGGATCGCATCGCCACCGAAGCGGTCCGTTCCATCTACTCCGCCCTCAAGGTCAATCCGGCCGTCTCGAAGGCGCGCGTCTTCCTCGTCACTTCCACTCGCCCCAGCGAAGGTAAGACCTTCGTTGCGACGAACCTGGCGCTCATCTTCGCTCAGCACTCAGAGCGAGTGCTCATCATCGACGCCGACCTTCGCCTTCCTAACGTTGGACCGTCGCTAGGCTTCACGGGTGATGGCGGCCTGAGCAAATGGTTCAACGCCGAGATGTCCCTGGACGAAGCGATCGTCCACGACGTCTCTCCCGGCTTGGACGTACTGCCGGTCGGCCTGAGCTGCAAGAATCCGACCCAAGTCATCAACAACCCCAAGTTCCTCGCCATGATCGACGAACTCCGCGGGCGCTATGACCGTATCTTCATCGACTCGCCGCCCATCGGGGCGGTCTCCGACGCGCTCCATCTCCTTCCGAAGGTCGACGGCGTTCTCTACGTCGTCCGATACAACACCGTCAACCTGCGCAACGCGACCTCCTGTCTAGCCCGTCTGCGCGAAGCCCAAGCCCCGTTGCTTGGGGTCGTGCTCAATGCGATGTCCCTCCAGATGGCCTCCGCCTACACGGACACCTACGACTCCTCCTACCGAAAGTATTACGTCGATGAACCGCGCAGCCAGACCGACGCAGGTTCGGCGAAATCCTGATTTCCCCCATGCGCCTAACCCTGTTGCTCCTGTCCGCTTTTGCCTTCGTCGGCTGCCAGAACGTCCCAATCACGGGCCGTTCCCAGTTCATCCTCGTCGACGAATCAGAAGTCGCCTCGATGTCCGCCTCGGAATTTTCGAAGATGAAGAAGCTGCCCGGCGATAAGCGCTTGGCCAAGGTCAGGGAAATCGGCCTCCAGATTGTCGCCGCCGCCCGCCGCGACGACAAAGCTGGCGTCCTGCCCCCTTCTTCGAAGTGGGAGTTTGCTATCATCGACGATAAGACCCCCAACGCTTTTGCGATGCCTGGCGGCAAAATCGGCTTCAACACCGGCATGTTCCAGTATGCGCCAACGGACGACGACATCGCGGTCATCCTTGGCCATGAAGTTGCCCACGTCATCTGTCGCCATGGCTCCGAGCGCGTCTCGCAGGTGGTGGGCGTCGCGATTGCCGCCGCCGTTGCTGACGAGGCCACCAAGAATTCATCGGCGAAGACCCGCTCCTCCTGGATGGCCGCAGTGGGCATCGGCGCACAATACGGTATCCTCCTTCCGTTCAGCCGTAGCCACGAATCGGAAGCTGACCACCTAGGTCTGCTGTTCATGGCTCGCTCTGGCTATAATCCGGAGGCCGCTCCAGCTTTCTGGGGCCGCTTCGCTAAGGCTGGTAGCAAGACCCCTGAATTCCTTTCGACGCACCCGTCTGATACTACCCGCGTGAAGCAGCTTCAGGGCTGGCTGCCGGAGGCCCGGGCCCAGATGCCGAAGCAGCCGTAAGGCTCTCTACCGGCGATCGGGGACGAGTGGGCAGGTGAGATAGACGCCCTTGGGGTCGTTCAGGGCGCGGACTGAGCGCAGCCACTTGGCGTTGGCCTTGAGGAAATCCCTGGCTGGGTCGGCCGATGCTTTGGCGAAGAGGGGAGAGTCGTTGTCGCCATCTGAAAGTAGCTTCTGGAGCAGGTTCTCGCGACCAGAATTGAGGGCCGGGACCTGAATCAATTCGGCCTCGTCAATCTTGGCGAGCAGCTTGGCCTCCTTAATGGCATCGCGCAGGCCACCGAGCTTGTCCACGAGTCGCAGTCCGCGGGCGTCTTCGCCCAGCCAGACGCGGCCTTGGGCAATCTCGTGCACGCCGTCTCGCTTTAGTCCGCGCCCTTCGGCGACGATGCGCAGGAAGTCTTCGTAGACGCCGTCCACCGAGGTCTGCACGATCGCCAGTTCCTCGGGAGTCGCGGCGCGATGCTCGGCAAGCAGGTCGGCGTAACGGGCGGTCTTCACGCCGTCGGTGCCGAGCTGTACCTTCTTTGCCAGCTCGCCATAATTGAAGTGGAGCCCGAAGACGCCGATCGATCCGGTGATCGTCGAGGGGTCCGCCATGATGAGGTTAGCTTTGGCGGCGATGTAGTAGCCGCCGCTGGCCGCGACATCGCCCATTGAGACGACCACGGGCGTACCCTGGCTCTTGAGGAGTCCAACCTCGCGCGCGACGACGTCGCTGGCGAAGGCCGAGCCGCCTGGACTGTTCACGCGGAGCACAACTGCCTTGATGCGCTTGTCGCCGCGTAGCAGGCGCAGGTCGCGGGCTAAGCGGTCGCCGCCGATATCGCCCGGCGCGCCCCAACCGTCGACGATCTCGCCTTCAGCGTAGACAATCGCGATTTTGGGGCCGTTGTGCGCCAGGGTCACCTTGCTGGCGTAGCGGTGCAGGTTTACCTGCTGGAAGGAAGTCCCTGAGTCGTCGGCGCCCGCCCCAGCGGCCCGGACCTGCTTGACGAGCTCATCGCGATGCATGGCCTTGTCCACTAGCTTGAGTTCGACGGCTTTCTGTGCGTTGTAGATGCCGGCCGAATTGATCGTCTTGGAAAGGGTGCCGGTGGTAAGGCCGCGCGATTTGGCGATGTCGCCTTGGACGCGCTTCCAGATTCCGCCCATCAGGGCTTCAGACTGCTCGCGGGCCGCTTCGCTCATGGCGCCGCCAAGGTAAGGCTCCACGGCGGATTTATATTTACCGACCTTGGTCACCTGGACGCCGATGCCCAGTAGCTTCAGTGAGTCGCCGAAATACATGTTATAAGAGGCCAGCCCCTTCAGTTCCACTTCGCCAGCGGCATGCACGTAGACCTTATCCGCGACGCTCGAGAGATAATATTCGCCCTGGGTGCCGTTCTCGATCCAGGCGATGACGGGCTTGCCGCTGGTCTTGAAGGCGGCGATGGCCTTACGGATCTCGGCCTTCTGGGTGACGCCGGCGGCGAGCGGGCCGTTCAGTAGGATGCCGACGATGTTCCGATCCTTGGCGGCGAGATCGATTGCTTCCAACGCACGTAGGAGGTCGAGTTCGGGGCCGCTACCGCCGAGCAGTAGGAGGTCGAGGCCCGGGGCGCCGTGGGCCGGGGTGTCGTTGATCGCGAGATCTCCGCCGATGACCAGCATTGTCTTGGGCTTCACGGAGACGGTGGTGGACTCATGGTTGCTGCCGACCGAACTCGCGAGCGAGACGATGAGGACGATCAATGCGAAGCCGCCGACGGCGATGGCGAGGAAAGTGCCGAGCACGGAGGCGAAGACGGACTTGAAGAAATCTTTCATGGGAGGTGGAAAGGAGCGGGTGTCGTTGAAATGATGCTTTCGTGTCTCCTTTTCGCCAATCAAAAGCTCATATTTGATACCCCTTTCCTCTCGATGCCGCCCGTCTCGGGGGCTAGTTTCTCGCTATGTCAGAGACCACGTCCTCGGCCGGCGCCGCCACTTCCCGCAAAGCGTTGGCCATTAATCTCGATCGGTCGGCCTACGGGGCCTTCGCCGAGATCGGGGCCGGGCAGGAAGTGGTTCGGCACTTCTTCAAGTCAGGCGGAGCCTCGGGTACAGTGGCGAAGAGTATTTCCGCCTATGATATGCGCGTCAGCGACGCGATTTATGGTCACCCTCAGCGCTACGTCTCCCGTCAGCGGCTCGAGCAGATGCTCGACCACGAATACGGACTCCTGGTCGATCGTCTGAAAGCTGAGCGGGGCCCGGTGACCCGCTTCTTCGCCTTCGCCGATACGGTGGCGACGACCCCGCATGACGGTAAAGGGCAGGGTCACTCTTGGATCGGCATCCGCTTTCAAGATCGGCCTCAGGCTGAGCCAAGCGAAGTCATCCTCCATCTCCGTCTTTGGGACAAGGATGCGGACCGTCAGCAGGACGCCCTCGGCGCCGTCGGTGTCAACCTCATCCACGCCGCCCTCAACACCTGCGATAGCGTCGACAACTTCCTCGCCGCCTTGGTCGACGAAGTGGGCGCCGGGCGCGTCGAGATCGAGTTCGTCCATTTCAGCGGCCCAGCTTTTGGGGCCTTCGACAATCGCGCGGCCGCCCTGCGGCTCGTCCGCCTCGGCCTCACGGATGCCGTGCTCTTCGGCCCGGAAGGCGATCCGCAGGTTCCGAGCGAATACTTCCACAAGCGCTCGGTCTTGGTCGCTCGCGGTACCTTCCGCCCGATATCGATCGTCAATGTGGACATGCTGGCCTGCGCTTTGCGTGCCCTGCCCGAGGGCGGCAAGGACGTGGTCCCGCTGTTCGAGATGTGCATCGGCTCCGACCCGCACCCTGAATCCGAACTCATCGACCGCATCCGCCTCGTGGGCGCGATGCAGCACCCCCTCCTGGTCACGCGCCATCGAGGCTGGTACCGTCTCCCGGCCTATTTTCGCCTGCATACCACGGGTAGCATCACGCTGGTGGCGGGCATGAACAACCTCGTCGACCTCTTTAATCCCGAGCACTACACCCACCTCGAAGGCGGCGTCCTAGAGTCTTGCGGCCGTCTCTTCAAGGATGGCGTCCGCGTCATGGTCTACCCGATGCGCGGGGATCAGCTCCGCCGCCTGATCCTGGACCCCGTCGCCTGCAAGGTCTGCTTCCCGGAGAGCTACAGCGTCGCCGAAGATTCGGTGGTCACCGCTTCCGCCATCCAGATGCGCCCCTCAGTGGCCGGCCTGTTCCAGCACCTGCTCAATAACGGCTTCCTAGTGCCGATCACGGGGGCGGACCCCCTAGCAATGGCCTGCCAGCCGCGCACCTTGGCCGAACGCATCCGCAAGAATGAGGGTGGCTGGGAAAAAGAAGTGCCTCCTCCAGTTGCGGTCGCGATCCGCAGTCTCAAGTTGTGGGCGAGGTAGCCCATGCCCGTCACTTCTCTGCCCCCCGCCCAGGATACCGAGCTCTCGCTCTCCGTTGAACGTGCCTACCGCGAGTCGCTGGTGACCGATCGACTCGGTGCCCTCTGGTCGCTCATCCTAGCAAAGTGTTTTCTGGCCCAATGGGCGATCCTGCAGTTCGCGATCCCGATCAGCGGTCCGCGCTACATCTGGACGCTTACGCTGATTATGGCCGTGGTGGCGTCGGCGTATTACCTGCACGCCCATCGGGTGAGACTTTACCTTTTGCCCACGCATTTCCGCGTGAATGCCGCGGTGCTTGCGGGGCTCGTCGTGGCGTTGGGTTTCGTGGCTTACGCTTATTTCGCCCGCGGCCTGCTGTCCGCCCCGCTGGCCTCGTCCCTGGCGGCGGTGCTGCTGGGTTCATGGTCCCTTGCGCGCGCGGCCTTGCGCCGTGCCTGGCCACCTTTGTTCGGCGCCTTCCTCTGGTGGGGTCTCGCCGCCACGGCCCTGCGTTCGCCGGCCGACCAAGCGTTGCTCTGGCTAGGACTGGGCTTGTTGTGTGCGCAGGCAATTCCTGGCTTTGCGGTCGCAGCCCAGGCGTCCCGCCGTCGCGTCTGATCAGGCCGGAGCCTTGGCGCCGGTGCTGTTCATAAGGTGGGTCATGAAGCGCTTCATCGCCGGCGTCAGGACGCGGCCCTTACGGTGCAGGATGGCCAACGGTCGCGCCACTCGGCGGTCGCGCAGACGCAGCATGACGAGCGTGCCTTGCTCGACTTCCTGGCGGATGGTGCCTTCGGGGACCAGTGCTACGCCCGCGTCGACTTCCACCGCGCGTTTGAGCGTCTCGATGTTGTCGAACTCCATGGAGGGTTCGAGTTCGATACGCTGTTCGCGAAAGAACTGGTCAAGCGCTTTGCGCGTCGGGATGTCCTGGTCGAAGCCGATGAATTTGCCGCCCTGCAGGTCGGCGAGATCGATCTCCTTCTTGCCTGCGAGCTTGTGCTTGGGCGAACAAATGGCGACGAGCTGGTCTTCCATCAGGGGGATAATTTCCACCTGACGGGTTTTCTGGGGGAAGGCGACGAGACCGAAGTCCACCGCGTTGGAGATGACGTCATCGTAGACGAGGTTCGAGCGACGGTATTCGACGCGCACGTTGACGTGAGGAAACTCCTGCATGAACGACTTCACGTGCGGCGGTAGCTCGTGGAGGCCAATCGAGACGATTGTCGAGATATGGACGGTACCGCTGACGACCTTACGCATCTCCTGCATCTCGCTGCCGACCTGTTCGTAGCGGTTGAGGATATCCTTGGCGGCCTCATAGAGGCTGCGGCCTTCGCGCGTGAGCCGGAATTGCTTCTGGCTGCGGTCGACGATCAGGACGTTAAAATGCTTTTCCATCGAGCGGAGCTGCTGGCTGACGGCCGACTGGGTGATGGCGTTGAGCTTGGCGGCCTTGGAGAAACTTTCGTTATCCACTAGGTCGCGGAATATCTTCAGGTTCTCGATATGCATGGGAATGAAAGACCAATGATTAATAATTCTAATGGGTCATGGCTTCAAGTGTAGATGTGCTAATCCTAGGCCATGGCCCCTGTTAGGCCATGGGAGCCCGACTGGTTGACTCCCCGCCTGTTCTCCCTCCCTCTGGTTCAAATGGTCTCCTCCGACCAGTTTAAGGCCCACTATGATGGGGTGTTGACCCGTATCGC
>CAIVYX010000087.1 GCA_903910245.1 uncultured Opitutia bacterium
TCCGCCGCCGACCTCAGGTTGCCGGCCCTCTTCTCCGACCACATGGTCCTCCAACGCGACAAGGCCGTCGCGGTCTGGGGCTGGGCCGATGCCGACGAAGAGGTCTCCGTCGAATTCGCCGGCCAGAAGAAAGCCGCCAAGGCCGATGCCTCCGGCAAGTGGTCGCTCCGCCTCGACCCGCTCACGGCCAGCGCCGTAAGCCGCAAGCTCACGGCTACGGGCAAGGACGGCCGCAAGGCCGAAGTCTCCGACGTGCTCGTCGGCGACGTCTGGCTTGGCTCCGGTCAATCCAACATGGCCATGACGGTCAACCGAGCGAAGGACTTCGAGAAAGAGAAGGCCGCCGCGACCTTCCCACTGATTCGTCATTTCAAGGAAGAGTCTGGCGCCGCCACCGCCGCGCAGGCTCAGGCGAAAGGCAATTGGCTCGCGTGCACTCCCGACAACGTCGGCGGCTTCTCCGCCGTCCTCTACTTCTTCGGCCGCGAAATCCATCGCGAAGTCGGCGTCCCGGTAGGGCTGATCAACACCTCCGTCGGTGGCACACCCATCGAGTCCTGGATTGCTCCAGAAGTCCAAGAGACGAAGCTCGAGCTTAGCGCCGCCTTGAAAGCCCAGAGCGACGCCATGCCCAAGGTCGACCCAGAAAAGGCGAAGGCCGAGTACGCCGCCGCGGTGGAGAAATTCAAGGCCGCCAAAGCCAAGGCCCTCGCCGAAGGCAAGAAGGCACCCCGCCCACCCCGCAACGCCGCCGACGTCAGTGAACGTAAAGGAAACTACGGCGGGTTGTTCAACGGCAAGGTCGCCCCGCTCGTGCCTTTCACGCTCAAAGGCATGCTCTGGTACCAAGGCGAAGCAAACTCGACCGACAGCCGCGCCACACTCTACGTCCATCAGCTGTCCGCGCTCGTCACAGATTGGCGCGCTCGCTGGGGCGATGAGGCGCTACCCTTCGCCTGGGTCCAGCTTCCCAATTTTAAGCGCGCCGGGGAAGGCTGGCCGCTGATCCGCGAATCGATGCTGAAGACGCTGGCGCTGCCCCACACGGGCATGGCCATCGCGATCGATATCGGTGACGCCGGCAACATCCACCCGACCAATAAGCAGGAAGTCGGCCGGCGCCTTTCCCTCTGGGCCCTCGGCACGGTGTACGGCAAGAAGGTCGCCGCCACCAGCGGCCCGCTGCCCGCCAGCCATGAGATCAAAGGCGCCGAAGTCATCGTCACGCTCTCCCATGCCGACGGCCTCAAGACCCGTGATGGCGCTCCCCCGAAATCCTTCCAGCTCGCCGGCACCGATAAGCAATGGAAGGCGGCCAGCGCCAGAATCGAGGGCGACAAGCTCATCGTGACCAGCGGGGAAGTCACCGCCCCGGTCGCCCTGCGCTACGCTTGGCTCGATAACCCGGAGGTCAACCTCGTGAACGGGGCCGATCTCCCCACTTCGCCCTTCCGCACCGACGATTGGGCGCCGATCATCGACCCCGCTCCCGCCGCCAAAGGCAAGGCCAAGGCCAAATAAGACTCCCATGAAAAAGTTCGCCCTACTCCTCTTCGCCGGCTTCGCCTCCTTCGCGGCCGCCGCCGACCGTAAGCCAAATTTCGTCTACGTCTTCACCGACGACCAGCGCTGGGACGCAATGAGCGTCGTCCAAAAGGAACAGGGAGAAAAAGGCCGCTTCCCCTGGCTCAAGACTCCAAATCTCGATCGCATCGCCGCCGAGGGGGTCCGCTTCCGCAACGCCTTCGTGGTAAATTCCCTGTGCGCCCCGTCGCGCGCTTCGCTTGTGACCGGCCAGTACGGCCACGTCAACGGCGTCACCAACAACCATACGCCTCATCCGGAAGGGAATATCTCCGTCGCCA
>CAIVYX010000088.1 GCA_903910245.1 uncultured Opitutia bacterium
GACGGACCAGCTGAAGGCGCCGCCGAGTTTGCCGAGGGCGGTGTAGGTGCCGGTGGAGGTACGGCTAAAGGCCAGCGCATCGCTGGGCGTGGAACTCACCGTATCGCTATAGGCATAACCGACGGTGACCAGGCCGTTGCCCGAAATCGCATTCAGCTGCGTGAGCGTGAGTCCAGCCGTAGTGAAGGCGGGAATGTGTGCGCTGGCATCGACGATGGTCAGGGCCGAGGTGGTGATATTGAAGATGAAGCCATTGGCCGAGTTGGGCCCTGGCAGGTAATCTCCAGCCGTACCCACAATCAGATTGCCATCGGCCGAGACCCCGGCGGCGCGACTGGCTTGGCCCGCGAAGAAGCTGTTCAGTGAGGTGATGGCCCCCGTGCGGTAGTAGAAGGCGTCATCGAGATTGGCCGTGCCCGTATTGAGGTAGCCCACGATGGTCGACCCAGTCGAAGAGATTGCCGTCGCGCCGGAGTAGGCGTAGGTAGCACCGCTGTCGAGGAGGGTCGGGGCGCCGGCGCCAACCCAGCGCACCGCTTGTTCGGCGCTGCTGCTGTTATAGCCCATCCCGACAATCACCGAGCCATTGCTCGAAGCCGCGTAGGCGAAGGCGGCGGAGCCGCCGGTAAGATTGGCGAGGGGCGTGTAGGTTGTACCGACGATCTTATAGGCCGCACCGCCCAAAGCGTAGCCGACGGAAGTCGTGCCGTCGGACGAGACGCCCTGCGTGTAGGTGTGGGAGGAGACCACGCTGGCACCCGTATGGGCGTCGGTGAAGCCAGCGGCGTGAAGGGCGGCCGTGGCCGCGGCGAGGAGGGTAAGCGTCGAGAGGGTGCGCATGAGTGAGGTGGAAGCGGTTAGCGGTTGGGAAAGACAGGGGAGTTGTGGGACTAGTGATATTCTTTATCGTCTGGGCCGACGGGCAAGCCGGAAGCCCCGCCCTCAACGCTCATAGGGGTCGTACCGGGTCAGTTCCACTCCCTCCGTGCCCGGGGGCGGCTGCAGTAGGTTACGTTTCCGGTCGAGGACCAGTCGTCGGTCATCCGCCACCGGATTGTAATAATAGCGGAACGACACCGAGCCGTAGCCGCATCGAATCGCCCCCTGGATCTTGGCGTAGTGCGCAGAGATGACTCGGCCATCGGACCCGAGCCTCGTGCGGACGCGGAGATAGTAGCCGATAAAGTCATCCTGATAACTCGGGTAGGGTAGGGTCGCGAAGGGGATTTCAAGGATGGCCGCGTAACCCTCGGCGGGCGCGAGGGCGGGCATCTTCAACTGGCAGTAAGGCCAGAAAGCGGGCGAGCGCATGATGCCGTCGCCAGGTTGAGCGCAGCTGACCTTGGTGATGCCGCGAAAGGAGCCATACATCCCGTTGAACTCTGCTTCGGTGAGCCGGGCGTGGTCTTTATCCTTCCGGAATCTCTCGATGGTCTCCTCGGGGTGTATCCAGCCAATCTGCTCCCCGTCGACCCAGAAGCGGACATCAGATGTCTGGCCCCGGCCCCAGGGAGCGACGACATCCCCGATGGCGAAATCAAAGCCGACCCAGGTCTTTCTCGGCAAGTTCCCCTTCAGTGTGCGGAGGCGCACCTCCTTGTAACAGAGAGGGATTTCGTTGGTTTCATAAGGCAGGGTGATGAAGTGCGAAAGATCCGAAGGCACCTTCCCCATGCCGTGGACTTCAGTCACGTCTGCGTCGAAGCAACCTTGTTTCGCTGCGCGTAGACGATCGAGGCACATCTCGTCACTGGCCTTGAATCGGAAGACGCCTTGGTCATCCGTCCTTCCTTCGAACGACCGCATGCTGGCAAAGCGCGGATCGTTCATTCGACTGAATAAGGCCGAGACAGCGACGCCTTGCATCGGCCGGCTTGATTCGTCGACGACGGTCAGCGTGTAATCCCGTGCCAGCAGCGTGAGCGCGAGAAAGGGTAGGAGGCATAGGCGGATTTTCATCGGAGAGCTGCAGATTTGATCATCTGCGTGTAGAACGGCGTGACGTAAGGAAGGGCGACGTTTTTAAAGTCACTGTGCAGCCAGCGGCCGGCCAGCCGGGTGGCTCCATGGCCCTCGGATGGCCATTGCGTGGGGTCGGTGCGGCCGAGGGTTTCCAGGTCGAAATTCTCGACCTGAGAGCCGTCGTCCGTCGGGGGTACCGGTGCGGCGCCAGCGGCGAAAGTTATCGCCGGAATCGCTCGGGCTAGTAGGTCGTAGCGCATGTTGGAGCAATCTAGGATTGGGGAGGGTGCAAGAAGGCGTGGGCCGCGCAGGCAACCTTCGTAGAGAGGTCGGAAGAATGGGTCCTGAGTCAGCTGAGCCGATGTGATCCTTCCGGCGGTTATCGGATCCATTCGTTCGTAATATCCGCTCGTGCTCTTGGTCGGCCCGCTGGGTATGAAGCGGCCCCGCCATGCTGGGTTGAAACCCCACCCGCCCTGGGTTCTTTCCATGGCGATAGCCGCGATAGAGCGACTCCATCCGACGCCCTTTAGTAATTCCTGGGTTTTCCAGACTCCGTAGTCGACGGCGCGGCCTGACCAGAGAGTCGCGAGAACCGAGGCAGAGACCATGCTTCTTGGCGAGTTAGTGACGTCCTCCCCTGGCGAATAGAAACTCGTCGCGATACCAAGCATGCGGACGCGCGAGAAGCAATGCTCCCAGGTGATAGTCCGGCGAAAGTCGCCGGGCGAAAAAAGCTTCGCCCAATCGGCGGCGTAGAGCTTTCGTCCGTAGGGCCGCCAACATTCCTCGGTCATCTCCACGGCCTGCTGCTGTGCATTGTCCCTTCCAGCGAGTGCTTCGATCGGAAGCGCAGCATTGAGTAGAAAGTAGTGCGCTGGGGTGAAGCCCGCTTGCACTGCTTGGCTGGCGACGATATTGCCCAGACTATGTCCGATGAGGAGCGTGCGAGAGGCGTCAAGGAAGCCCAGCGCCTTCGGCAACTCATCCCCGGTCTGAAACGCGTGGTATACTGCCTTGTGATAATCTAGCCCAGTGTCGCCGTTCCAGGTGACGCCGACGAAGCGGGCCCTGCTGCCGAGAACATGAAGCCGTTTGAAAGTCTCGGCATGCCAGCCGCGCGCGCCATCGGCCGGCACGTTGTACCCATGGACCAGCACGACCCATCGGCCGTTGGTCTCGCTGTCAGGCAGCCCTCGGGGTTCGTCGACTTGTTGCGGCCGGGCGGCCTTTTTGACCACGGCAGGACGCCCAGAGTAATCGCATGGTACGCGGGTGAGGTTCACATGCCGGTACATCGTCTCGACAGGAACGATCGCTATGGGTTGTTCGATGGTCGCGACGGCCTTATCGGACTTTCGTATCTCCAGCCGTAGCGGCTGTTGGCTGGCTTTGGCTCCCTCCATGAGGATAACGCCGTGTCCGAAGGCGGTAATACGATCTATGAATGAAGACGGAATCTCGATACGACCATCGGTGTCAGGCTCGAGGATTTCTGCCGATGTAACGTCGCCATTCAGCCTAGGACCAAAGACCTTCAGGTTTACGTCGCGGTGAATGTCCCCAACCTTCGAAGGCGATAGACTGGTCAGGGAGACCTGGATGGCACGCTCGGAATGGGTTACGTAGTAGCGGAATCCATCGGACGGGCGAAGTAGTCTGGTAACGTGTGACAGGTTCAGGTTGATAGGGAGGAAATCGACAAGGTCGCTCATGCCATCGATGCCAGGCTGCGCAAAGTCAGCTTGCCCCGGAGGTCGTCCGGGCACGTCAGAACGCTTCTGGTATTCGCCTTGGTCATCATCGTCATTGATCCAATGACGGATTGGCTTACCGCTTGCCGGTCTCTCGTTGCCGCCGATGGTTCCGTTGCGATTGACATCGGCCTCGAGGCCCGCCGGCTCGGCCACGAAATCGGCCAGCGAATATTCCAGCTTTCCATCTCCTTCTGGAATGAGGCTCAATGTGAGCAGCCTTCCCTCATCGGCTGGCTGAAGCGAGAAGGGTAAGCCCACGTAGCGCCATTCGGTATCCACCGGCACGGGTGTCTTCCATTCGGCAAGCGTCCTCCCGTCATCGCTTCGGACGGAAACGGTGTAACGTTGTTCAATCTCTAGTGGGTTCCAGCGCACGTGGTGACGCCAGATGAGTAAGAATGAGCCGGCTTTAAGGTCTGACCGGATTACTTCGGCGGCAAGGTTAGGGAGGTTCTCTCCTTGGTAGAAGTAGCGTAAGGAGAAGGTGGCTATCTCTCCGCGGACGACGGGGGCGCTGGTAGTTGCCCCTTGTCGTTTCGATGCCAGTAGCTCTTGAACCTTTAATCGTAGCGCTGGATTGGAGGGGAGGGCGTTGGAGCCGTCGGTGGTAAATCCTTTCGGAGAGTCATGGGAATCGCACGGGTCTGTCCCCTGGATGGTTTCGGTCAGATCATCCCAGCCATCGCCATCAGTGTCGGCATCTTCGGGATTAGTGCCGAGCAGCAACTCCATTTCATCGTCTAAGCCATCTTCGTCCGAATCCGCCCCGATGGAGATAAAGACATTTGTGGTGGCCCTGAAAGCCCCTGGGCAGAGGCACGTGGACAGGATT
Organism: uncultured Opitutia bacterium; assembly: GCA_903910245.1. Taxonomy (GTDB): domain Bacteria; phylum Verrucomicrobiota; class Verrucomicrobiia; order Opitutales; family UBA953; genus UBA953. The sequence continues at coordinate 4,552 of CAIVYX010000088.1, forward strand.
AATAAAAGGCCGATTCGGATAAGCATGGCTCGTTCTAGATTAACGAGTCGGACAAAAAAACAATGAGCGGCGTATGGGGATTTTATGATGAGTAGAGCGCTTGGGCAGGCTGCGGGGAGAGTCCGGGCTGGCTATATGTCCGCGACCTGTCGTTTAAAGGCGGGGGAAAGTGATAGGGTCGGTTGACCCGGTAACCTAGCGGGTTATCTAGTGTCTTATGCGCATGCCCCGCCGCACCCTGATTCTATCCGCCTTTTGCCTGGCGGCTGCCGCGTTCGGCCAGATCGGCGATAAGGCGGGCGAACCGATGGTGCCGCTGGTGCCCGATAATCTGATCCCGCCTTCGCCGGCGCGCACGCCCCAGGAAGAACTGAAGACTTTCCAGATTGCGAAGGGCTACCAAATCTCGCTCGCCGCCAGCGACCCGCAGATTGGCGACCCGGTGGCGGCGCAGTTCGGCCCGGATGGCCGCCTCTGGGTCGTGGAGATGCAAGGCTACATGCCTAACCTCGATGGCACGACGGAAGACCAACCGCGTGGCCGCGTGGTCGTCCTGGAAGACAAGGATGGCGACGGCGTCTTCGAGACGTCCACGGTCTTCCTCGATAAGATTGTGATGCCCCGCGCGATCGCCCTCCACCGCGATGGCGTGCTGGTTGGCGCTCCGCCCCATCTCTGGTTCTGCCGCGATACGAACGGCGACGGTAAGGCCGATGAGAAGATCGAGGTGGCGACGGACTTCGGCGTGCGCGTCGATCCCTCCCGCCCGCAGCTCGCCAATCCGGAGCGCGCCCCGAACGCGATGCTCTGGGGGCATGACAACTGGCTCTACGTCGGCGCCTACACGGCCCGCTTCAAGTTCAAGGACGGCCGCTGGCTCCGCGGGCTGAGCAACTTCCGCGGGCAGTGGGGCCTTTCGCAGGACGACTTCGGCCACCTCTACCATAACAGCAACAGCGACCAGATGCGTGCCGACGTCATCCCGTCGTCCTATCTCAATCGTAACCCGAACCTCGGCCGTACCACGGGCCTGAACTGGAAGGTCGCGAAGGAACAGCTGGTCTGGCCGATTCGCGTCAACCCTGGCATCAACCGCGGCTATCGCCCAGAAATGCTTCGCGAGTTCAAGCTCAAGGAGTTCACGGCTGCCTGCGCGCCCTGGATCTACCGCGCCGACCTCTTCCCGGCTGATGCTTATGGCAACGCGTTCGTGTGCGAGCCCGCCGGTAACCTCATCAAACGTAACGTGGTGAAGTCCGAAGGCGGCGCCCTCGTGGCCACCCCTTATTACGACCAGACGGAGTTCCTGGCTTCGACCGACGAGCGCTTCCGTCCGGTTAACCTGCTCACGGGCCCCGACGGCGCCCTCTACGTCATCGACCTCTACCGCGGCATCATCCAGCACCGCATTTCGCTGACTACCTACCTGCGTGAGCAGATCGTGAAGCGCGGCCTCGATAAGCCCCTCGCGCTCGGACGCGTCTGGCGCATTACCCCCGAAGGCGCCGCAGTCGCCCCAGCCAAGAAACTTTCCGCGATGTCCTCAGCCGAACTCGTGGCCGAACTCGCCAGCGGTAATTCCTGGCGCCGCGAGACCGCCCAGCGCCTGCTCGTGGAAGCCGCCCCGGATGCGACGATCGACGCCGCGCTGGTCGCGCTCGCCAAGAGTTCCGCCGCCCCGATGGGACGCGTGCATGCGCTCTGGGCGCTCGAAGGCCGCGGCGCCGTCAAGGCGGAGGCCGTCCTCGCCGGCATGGCGCATGACGATCCTCGTGTGCGTGCCGCCGCCATCCGCGTCTCCGAGGCCCTGATGGCTTCCCCAGATCGCGATGTGATCGTCGCCCGCTGGACGGAACTCGCCGCGACCGAAGCCGTCACCGAAGTCCAGCAGCAGCTCGCGCTTTCGATTGGTGAGGCCAAGTCCCTCGCGGCCGACCTCGCCGGCGCCGCGCTCATCACGCGTGCGGGTGAAGTCGCCTTCATCCAGGATGCTTTTATCAGCGGACTGGAAGGGCGCGAGGTCGGCCTCTTCGAGGTCGTGATGAAGAAGCCAGCCGATTACTCCAAGACCTTACCCGCCGCGCTGCTGCGGTGCGTATTCTCGACGCGTAAGCCCGCGCAGGTCGAGAAGGCCCTCGCGATCATCGCCGCGCTGCCGCTCAAGTCGCAGCAGGTGACTTTACTCGGTTCGCTTGCCACGCACCCGACCATCACCGCCAAGCGCCCGGTGAAGCTCACCGCCGAACCGGCTTCGCTGGTCAAACTTTCCAAGAGCAAGGACGTTGCCATGGTGAAAGCCCTCGCCTGGTTCAAGAGCACGGTCGTCTGGCCCGGTAAGCCCGGCGTCGTGGTGCCTGTCGTGAAGGCGCTCACCAACGAGCAGCAGGTACTCTTCGATTCTGGTAAGCAGACCTTCGCCGGCCTCTGTGCCGCATGCCACCAGCCGACCGGCAAGGGACTAGAAGGTCTCGCGCCGCCGCTCGTCGATTCCGAGTGGGTCAACGGCGACCCGGACCGCATTGTGAAGGTCATCATGCACGGCCTGCGTGGTCCCATTAAGGTGAAGGGCGTGGCTTATAGCTACGACATGCCCGCCGCCGGGTTCCTGACCGATGAGCAGATTGCCGGCGTCCTGACGTATATCCGCCGCGAGTGGGACCACGAGGCCGCGCCCGTGACCCTCGACCTCGTGCAAAAGATTCGCGCCGAGACCAAGGGCCGGACGGATGCGTGGACGGAGCCGGAGTTGCTGAAGAAATAGAGGGCTGAGTTGCCTCTGGGTAGGGCTGGCCATCCTTGGCCGGCCGCGGCCGAGCAGGGATGCTCGGCCCCTTCCTAGAGGACAAGGACAGCACGTGGTGCTGTCCCTACCTCGGGAAGCTAATGCTCCGAACTGGTCATATCAGCAAGGGGAACGCGGTTGCCACGCAGGGCAGGCTGAAAGAGAAATAGGCAACCCCTTACCCCGCCATGCATATTACCTGGATTGATTGGGTCATCGTCGTTGCTTCGATCCTAATCTGCTTCGTCCCCGCGCTCTTTCTCGCCAAGCGCTCGAGCGGCAGCACCGCTGAGTTCTTTGCCTCCGGCCGCTCGGTGCCGTGGTGGCTCGCCGGGCTCTCGATGGTCGCGACGACTTTCTCATCCGACACTCCGAACTGGGTGACCGAGCAGGTCCGTAAGTACGGCGTCGCCGGTAACTGGCAGTGGTGGGCCTTCGTGCTGACTGGTGTAGCCACCGTCTTCTTCTTCGCCCGCCTCTGGCGCCGTTCGGGCGTCATGACCGACCTCGAGTTCTACGAGCATCGCTACTCCGGTACCGCTGCCTCCGTTGTCCGCGGCTTCCGTGCCCTCTATCTCGGATTGTTCTTCAACTGCTTCATCATGGGCATGGTCACGTTGGCCGCCTGTAAGATCGCCAACATCCTCTTCGGCATGCCCGCCTGGCAGACCATCGTCGTCTGCGGTATCCTGAACGTCGTCTTCGCCGCGCACTCCGGCCTCTGGGGCGTCCTGGTCATTGATATGATTCAGTTCTTCATCAAGATGACCGCCGTCTTCGCCGCGGCTTGGTTCTCGCTCGTCGAGGTCGGCCGCCGTCTGGCCGGCGATGCCAGTGGCTGGACCGGTCTAAAGTTGCTCGTAGAAAAACTTTCCACCCAGCAGGTTGTGACGACTCAAGGCGTGCCGGTGATGTCAGTCTCGGATGGAACGGGTCAGCCGATCCTGGACATGCTGCCGAACTTCACCATGTCGGAACTAGCGTTGATGATTTTCATCCTGCCGATCGCCATCAGCTGGTGGGCCAACTGGTATCCTGGCGCCGAGCCTGGCGGCGGTTCCTACATCGCCCAGCGCATGCTGGCCTCCAAGTCCGAGAAGGATTCCCTCGGCGGCACACTC
>CAIVYX010000089.1 GCA_903910245.1 uncultured Opitutia bacterium
AGGCATGGACCTCGGTAAATTGGGAAAAGAGTGTTTGGGCATAGGGGTCGAGGCCCCTCATGCAAGAGGAAAGTGCGGGGATTTTAAGGTTTCTTTACTCCCCTTCCTGCCCTGCCCCCCTTTCGTCTTTTTTGGCGGGACAATTCCGACGCCCACGCCATTACTCGAAACCCCTCCCATGAAGTCCACCCGCCTGACCTTCGTCCTTCTTCTCGGGATGTCCACCCTCACGGGTCCGGCTCAGAGCCCGCCCACGCCCCTGGCCGCCCAGAAGAGCCCCGCCCCCGCCAACAAAGCGGCCGAAGAAGATGCAGAAATCATCGTTCTGGCCGGCCTCCCTCAGCTCAAGGACAAGGAAGCCATTCTGAGTTATGCCCGCCAAACCTACATTAAAGCGGATCTGATCAAGGATAAGCCCCTACTCCAGATCATCCGCCTGTCTCTGGCTAAACTCGAGGATCAGCCCGACAATGCGGCCAAAATCCGCCAAGAACACCTCGTCCAGTTAGCGGAATACTTCACCAAGCAGGCGATGGCCGCCCAGGACGTCGGTCAGATGGCTGACGCCCTGCGCCTGGCCCAGGTCGCCATCCGCTGCAATCCGGGTAATGCAAAGTCTAAGTTGTTCTATGCCAACTTTTTACATAATATCGCTGGCCGAACCGACGATGCTATCCAGACCCTCAAACACGGCCTGGAATTCCTGCCCATCGACGACCCACTCACCAAGGATTACCTGGAGCGTTATTTCCAGCTTCTCCAAGCACGGGAGCGCGACCAAGAAGTTATCGAAGAGAGCCTGAAACTGATTCAGGTCACGAAAAATATGCCGGTCTACATGCGAGACTCGCTCTCGATGTCGGCTGCCACGTCGCTCTACTGGACCGGCAAATACCCCGACGCAGTCAATATCATCAACGCCAGCAGTCTGGATACGCAGCCTAACGGCCTGCTCCTCAAGGCCCGCGCGCTCTTCGAAGGCGGCAAGACCCAGGAATCCCTCAATCTACTTGAGGCGAAGACCTCTGCCTTCAAAGGGGCCGGCCGCGACGCGGTCCTTTCGCAGCTCGCCCGATTCCACATCCTCCTCGGCCAGCATAAAATGGCCTTGGCAGTGACAATGGAGCGCATCTCGGCCGATGAAAAGGCCCCCTTCCCTCACATCCAGAAACTGCAGCTACTCGACCGGCTCGGCCTCAAGGATGAATTCGACAAGGAGCTCCGCCTAATCTTCGCGAACTACGCCGGCAACTCGGCGCCGATGATCGCACTCGCCAACTTCGCCGCCGAAAAAGGCTATGCCGAACTCACGGGCGCTCTCGCCAACTCCGCCGCTCAACACGGCCTCGAACGCGCAACCTTCGCTGCACTTCACCTCGAAGCGATCCTCAACGGCCCGGAGCCAGGTCAGGTCATCGTGCAATATCAGCAGATTGTCGCGGCCGACAAAGCCTTTTTCAAATCCAACGAAGCCATCGTGCAGGCACTCATCGCTATCGCCTACCACGCCCGCCAGAAGCCCGATGCGGTGATCGCAAAGCGCGACCGCGATATCGGCGACCGCTACCTCGTCGAATTCCTGAAGTCCAAGGACCTCGGCCCCGAAGCCTACCGCTCCGTCGGCCGCCACCTACGCGCAATCCGCGCGGGCGACGCCGCGGTGCGCGTGCTCGAAGCCGGTATCGCGCTCTATCCGCGCTACTCTCAGCTGCGCGCCGATACCATCTCCGCCCGCATTCTCGCCGGCCAGACGGAGACCTATGGCACGCGCAAGTCCGTCGCCGACGAACTCGAGCTGTTGCTAACCATGCGCCGTCCTTCGCCTGCGATCTGGCAGGAAGCCGTCTCGTGGCTCCGCTCTGAGTCGAAGCTGCCCGCCGATCGCCAGCGCAAGCTCGAGGCGTCTATGTCCCCGCTGATCCGCAGCAACCTCGACCCCGAGGCGCTCGCCGGCCGCTAATCGTCCGATGATACTGCTACGCCGACGCGATGAGCTCATCGCGGAGCTCGAACCTTTCGCGGACCACCACGAACGCTTCCAATACGTGATCGACCGTGCCAAGGCGGCCCCAGCCCTGCCCGCCGCCGCCAAGCTCGACACCTTCCTGATCGAAGGCTGCACCTCCAACCTCTGGCTGGTGCCGTCTCTCGAAGGGGGCGTCTGCCGCTTCCGCTGCGATGCCGATTCGCTCATCACCAAAGGCGTTGCGAGCCTGGTTTGCGAGTTCTACGACGGCGCCTCGCCCCAGGAAGTCGCCGCCACCGACGCGGACTTCCTTTCGGCGGTCGGTATCACGCAGCACCTTTCACCCAACCGCCGCAACGGCCTAACGAACCTCGTCGGCAAAATCCGCGCCTTCGGTCGGGCCACCGCCCGCTCCTGATAAGCCCCATCGGCGGGGCTTAAGACCGGAGATATGCGTGCTTGGGATTTGCGCCGGGAACGAAGGCGGATGAAATGACGGCATGAGAGAGCCGGAAGCCTCCGCACCCGACCGACGTCTATTCGGGCTGTGCCTGCTCACGCTTATCTGGTCCGTGCTGGTACTCCAAGCCGGAGGTTTCACCACGAGCATCCGCGCGGGCATGGCCTTCCTCGACTGGCCTCTCTCCAATGGCTCGGTCAATCCTCCGGGCTGGCTCACGGAGATCGATAAGTTCGCCGAACACTCCCACCGCCTCGCGGCCACGGTGCTCGGTCTGCTCTCCATCGCGATCGCGGTCGCCCACGGGCTCCGCGAATCTCGCCGCACCATCCGACTCGCGGCCTACGCGCTCGTTGGCCTGGTCGTCCTACAAGGTATGCTCGGCGGTCTCCGCGTGCTCCTTGACCAGCTCAACATCGGCGGCGACGGCAACTTCAAGGCGGTGGCCTTCGCCGTCGGCCACGCGGTCAACGCCCAGCTCACCCTCGCGCTGCTCGCGATCATCGCCCTCGCCCACACTATCGCCTGGCATCAGGCCAGTCGCACCGCGCCGAGCTCCCTCTTCCGCGCCGGCGCCGGCGCCGCCGCGCTCACGCTCTCGGTCATCGTGATCGGCGCGGTGATGCGTCAAGGGCACTTCACGCTCTGGGTCTCCTCCCCTTCCGACGGCCTGTTCATACCTTCCATCGGCACGGGCGTCGTCTGGTGGGTCAACCTACTCCATCGCGGCGGCGCCCTCCTCGCCGGTGCGGCGGTTCTCTTTTTCGCCGTCCAGCTGGCCCGCCATGGCTTCCCACTCTTACGCTGGGCGACGTTGGTCGCGCTAGTCTTCCTGCAGGTCCTGCTCGGCATCCTGAGCATCCAGCTCCCACTCAACCCGCACATTCGCACGGTGCACCTCGTCGTCGGCGCCGCCCTCTTCTCCTCCCTTTGCGCAGCGGTGATGCTAGCCCGACGTTCGACCGCGCAACAGGCGGTCTGAGTCGTGGCGACTGATTTACCTTTAACCCGCCGCGCAAAACCGCCACGACAAGACCGATGAGCGAACGCGCTAAATCCGTGCCTGCCGCCTACTGGGAGCTGACCAAGCCCCGGCTTTCGTTCCTTTCCGTCCTCACGGCGCTGGCCGGTTACTTCTGTAGCGCCCCAAAAGAGCAAACCGACGCCAAGGTGCTCATCTCGCTGGCGATTGGCACGGCCCTCGCCGCCGGCGGCTGCGGGGCTATCAATATGTGGTGGGAGAGCGACGCCGATGCCAAGATGGAGCGGACGCGTAACCGCCCCATCCCGGCTGGTATCCTGAAGCCAGGCGCGGCCCTCCTCTTCGGCTTACTGCTGTTGACGCTCGGCGTAATCCTCGTCTGGACAGGAACTAATCAACCTCTCGCCGGAGCCCTAACGGCCGCCACCGCGATTTCCTACCTCTTCCTCTACACGCCCCTGAAGTCGGTGACTTCTTGGTGCACGCTCGTCGGCTCACTGCCCGGCGCAATTCCTCCGATCATCGGGACCGCCGCCAAACTCGGCCGCATCGACGATATGGGCTGGCTGCTTTTCGCTCTCTTATTCTTCTGGCAAGTCCCCCACTTCATGTCCCTCGCAGTAATGTGCCGTGAAGACTACGCACGTGGCGGCTTCAAGGTGGCCACCGTTGATGACCCATCTGGCAACTCCGCCGCCATCTGGGCACTGCTCTTCATCATCCCGATGCTTTTTGTCGCAGGGGCTATCGCCACGATTTTCTTTCCAGGGTGGACCAGTCCCTATGTCTGGATTTCGTTCATCGCTGGCGCCTGGTTCTTTAAGCTCTGCCTGGATTTCGGCTTACCCAGCCGCCGAGCTGAAGTCGCCAAGCCCCTCTTCCTCGCTTCGATTCTTTATCTGCCCGTCGTCCTGTTGACTCTGACGCTGAACCGGATTTTCTGAGGTTATGGATGTGCGCGCCGACAAGGACCGCCTGCGGGCGGAACTCAAGGACCGCCGCACAGCTCTGACACCCCGCGAATTACAGGTCGCCGGTGACACCGCCACCCGCCTGATCACGCAGCTCCCGGAATGGAAGCAGGCGAAGACGGTCTGCCTATACGCGTCTTTCGGCGGCGAACTGCCGACTGACGCACTGATGTTACTCGCGCTCCTTGAAGGCAAACGGCTGCTCCTCCCGCGGGTGACAAACAAGACGACCCTCGTCCTCCATGAAGTCACCGACCTCGCCGCGCTCCAGCCCTCGCGCCTCGGGATCCGTGAACCGAAGCCGACCGCGCCGGTCGCGACGCTGGCCGACGCCGGGCTGATCCTCTTGCCGGGCCTGGGCTTCGACGGCGCTGGCCGACGCCTCGGGTTCGGCGGCGGCTTCTACGACCGCCTCTTGGCCAAGCCGCCCCGCCAGACCTTCCTGCTCGGACACGCCCACGCGTTCCAGCTGGTGTCGCGCCTGCCGGATGAGCCACATGATATTAAAGTTAAGGCGGTCGCCACCCCGCAGGGCGTGATTCGCTGCCGAGTGCGTTAGCAGGTTTGCCAAGAGGGCGGATTCCTGTCCGATGGAGGGTCCGATGTCCGCCCCCCGACCAGACGCCATCCGCCTCCGTGGCGTCCGCCAGAATAACCTTAAGGGGTTCGATGTGGACATCCCTGTCGGTAAGTTAGTCGTGGTCACGGGTCTCAGCGGCGCCGGCAAGTCGTCGCTGGTCTTCGATACTTTGCACGCTGAAGGACAACGCCGCTACGTCGAAACGTTCAGCCCATACGTCCGCCAGTTCCTCGAACTACTCCCGTCGCCAGCCCTCGACTCCGCGGAGAACGTCCGCCCTTCCGTCGCAATCAAGCAAGGCAACGCGGTCCGCACCTCGCGCTCGACGGTCGGTACGATGACGGAGCTCTGCGATTGGTTCAAAGTCTGGTTCGCCCACCGCGCCGACCTCATCGACCCGGCCAGCGGCAAAGTCATCGTCCCGCGCGGCCCCGACGCCGCCTGGCAGGACTCGCTGGCGCGCTTCATGGGCCAATCCCTTTCGCTCGCCTTTGCGGTCTCGAAACCGGAGACGCTGGGTTGGAAGACGATTGCAGAAGAATTCGCCAAGGCGGGCTTCAGCCGCGCATTCGCCTCCGGCCAGCGTATCCGCCTGACCGAAGACGAGATTCCAGCCGACGCGACCGAACTGCTCGTCATTCAGGACCGCGTCACGATCGCAACCGACCAGGCCTCGCGCTTCCATGAAGCGGCCCTCGCGGCCTTCCGCCTCGGCGGCGCCCGCCTCCGCCTGCTCGACGACCAAGGCCACGAGCTCTCTCGCTACAGCGAAGCCCTCGAGTCACCGATTGATGGACGCAAGTTCCGCCCAGCCTCGCCGGCGCTCTTCTCTTTCAACTCGCCCGTGGGCGCCTGCCCAGAGTGCCGCGGCTTCGGCCGCGTCATCGGCCTCGACTGGAATAAGATCATCCCGAACCCAGCCCTGACGCTCGCCGAAGGCGCCATCGCGCCGTTCCAAGGCAACGTCTACGGCGAATCGCAGAAGGATCTCGTTCGCGCTTGCCGCAAGGCGGCCATCCCGCTCGACGTGCCCTGGAAGAAGCTTTCCGCCGCGCACCGTAAAATCGTCGAGAACGGCGAGGCGGGCTACGTGCAGGGCGAATACGATTCGAAGTGGTACGGCATCCGCGGCTTCTTCCGATGGCTGGAAGGGACGACCTATAAGATGCACGTGCGCGTATTCCTCTCGCGCTGGCGCGCCTACGAATCCTGCCCGAAATGCCACGGACGCCGCTTCCGTGAGGAGTCGCTCTTCTGGCGCTGGCAGGGCAAATCCCTGCCCGAACTCTACGCTTCGCCGGTCGCGGACCTGCGCACGCTGCTTGCGCCGCTCGCACCGAAAGATTCGCGCCACCCGGCGGACCACGCGCTCGAAGCTATTCTGGCTCGCCTCGGCTACCTCGAAGCGGTCGGACTTGGCTACCTCGCCCTCGACCGTCTCTCGCGCACCCTCTCCGGCGGCGAAGTTCAACGCGTCAACCTGACCTCCTGCCTCGGCGCCTGCCTCGCGGACACGGTGTTCGTTCTCGACGAACCGAGCGTGGGCATGCACGCCCGCGACCTTTCACGGATGGTCGGTATCCTCCGTAGTCTCGTCGACCAAGGCAACACAGTGGTAGTGGTCGAGCACGACGAATCCGTGATGCGTGCCGCCGACTGGCTCATCGAGATCGGCCCGCGACCCGGCGCCGAAGGCGGCCATCTTCTCTACCAAGGCGTCCCGAAGGGCATCCTGAAGATCAAGGATTCCGCCACGGGGAACTGGCTCTCGGGCCGACGCATCTCCGAGGCGCGCACCCCGCGGCCAATCGGCGACACGACACCGCGGCTGCGCGTCAGCGGCGCGACGGTCAATAATCTCAGCGACTTCGCCTGCTCGATCCCGCTCGGCCGCCTGGTCGGCCTCTGCGGAGTCTCGGGCTCCGGTAAGTCGACGCTACTCCATCAAGTGATCGGCCGACGTGATCCGGAATCAGGCGACGAAGCCAAGGAACTGAAATGGGTGAAGTTCGACAAGGAGCCAGCCGAGGTGGCGCTCGTCGACCAGTCGCCCGCCACGCGCACGCCGCGATCCAACCCCGCCCTCTATGTCGGTGCCTGGGACGCGATCCGCACGCTGCTTGGCAACTCGGCCGAGGCGAAGGCCGCGGGCCTCACGCCCTCGCACTTCTCCTTCAACGCCGGCGAAGGTCGCTGCGAACGCTGCGGCGGCGCCGGCTGGGAGACGGTGGAGATGCAGTTCGTCTCCGACGTCGCGCTCCCCTGCCCATCCTGCAATGGCAAACGCTTCCGCGACGAGGTGCTGAGCTTCCACTACGACGGCAAGTCCGTCGGCGACCTGCTCGCGATGTCGGTGACCGAGGCGCGCAAGTTCCTCGGCGAACGCACGCCGGCCTCCGCCCAGCTCGCCTGTCTGGAAGAAGTTGGACTCGGCTACCTCTCGATGGGCCAGCCGCTCACAACGCTTTCCGGCGGTGAAGCCCAGCGCCTCAAGCTGGTCCGCTATCTTTCGAAGATCGATACGCGCAAACCCGGCGCGCTCCTGCTCCTCGACGAACCCACGACAGGCCTGCACCGCGAAGACGTCTCGCGCCTGATCGGCCTGCTGCATCGCCTCACGGAAGCCGGCCACTCGCTGATTGTGGTGGAACACCACCTCGACGTGCTGAAGTCCTGCGATTGGATTCTGGAAATGGGCCCCGAAGCCGGTCCCGCCGGCGGTCACCTCGTCGCCGAAGGCACGCCCGCCAATGTCGCCAAGGCCGGCACGGTCACGGGCCGCTTCCTGGCGCAAGGCGACGACGCCTTCGCCTCCGCGTCGACCTCGGCGAGTAAGCCACGTCCGACCTCCATCTCCCTGCGCGGCGCCCGCGAACACAACCTCAAGGACGTCTCGCTCGAGATCCCGCACGGCTCGCTCACGGTGATGACCGGCGTCTCGGGCTCGGGTAAATCTTCCTTGGCGTTCGATATCCTTTTCGCTGAAGGACAACGCCGTTTTTTGGAATGCGTCTCGGCCTATGCCCGCCAGTTCGTCGAACAGCTGCCGAAGCCTGACATCGATTC
>CAIVYX010000090.1 GCA_903910245.1 uncultured Opitutia bacterium
CGCTGGCTGGACATGCTCAATCCTTATGGACTCCCAAGCGGGCGGGGCAATACTGATGACGCATGCCGAAGCCGCCCCGAGTCCGCCGTGAGACGGTGCCTCCCGACCTCCAGGAGCTGGTGGACGCCTTTCTAGCCTACCTCTCGCTCGAGCGTGGCGCCGCGAAGCTGACGACGGAGGCCTACGAGTCTGACCTGGTCCGCTTCGCCGCCCATTGCGGTCGGGCCGGCCGGACGAACTGGACGGAAGTCTCACTCGCTGACGTGGATTCCTGGACGCGTGCGCTCGATCGTAAGGGCCACGCCGCCGCCTCGATGGCCCGTCGGCTCTCGGCCGTCCGTTCCTTCTCGGCCCATCTGGTGCGGAGCGGCCTGCGGCGCGACGACTTCACCGAACTCGCCCGCGGACCGAAGCTCCGCCGTAAGTTGCCCGGTATGATTAGCGCCGACGAAGCCGCCAAGGTCGTCTCGGCACCCGATACCAGTACGCCGCAGGGCCTGCGCGACCGCGCGATGCTGGAGATGATGTACGGTTCCGGTCTACGTATCTCCGAGCTCTGCAGCTTGGAAATTCAAGCGGTGGACGCCGACTCGGCCCTGGTGCGTGTCACGGGCAAGGGCTCCAAGGATCGCGTCGTACCCGTCGGCGAAACCGCGCTCGTCGCCTTGCAGGCCTACCTCAAAGCCGGTCGGCCGAAACTCGTTCGCCCTAAGACCGGCAGCGCGCTCTTTCTCAGTGCTCGGGGCGTCGCGATCTCCCGCAAGACTTTCTGGCTCGGTGTGAAACAGGCGGCTCAGCGCGCCGGCGTTTCCGTGCCGGTGAAGCCGCACCTGCTGCGCCACGCCTTCGCGACGCACCTACTGGAAGGCGGCGCGGACCTGCGTTCGATTCAGGAGATGCTCGGCCATGCCGATATCGCCACGACGCAGATCTACACGTCAGTCGACCGCACGGCCCTGTCGGATGCGCACCGTCGCCACCACCCGCGCGGGCGGGGCAAGGGGCGTTAACGTCCGATCAGGACGAAGAGTCCGCCGATGATCGAAACCGCGGTAAGCACGCCGATCACAAAGCGGGTGCCGAACGGAATCTCGAGCGGAGCCAGCTCTTCGTCGGCGTCGGTCGGGCGCACCACCGCTTCGCGGAGGATGGAGAAATAGTAGTGGATGCTGATGGCGACGCCAATGAGGGCGGCGCCAAGGATCCACCAGAGCTTGGCGGAGACGAGCAACGTCAGTACGAGCAGCTTGGCGATGAAGCCGACGGAAGGCGGCACGCCCGCGAGGGAGCCGATGCCGAAGCCAAGCGAGCTGGCGAGGAGCGGCGAGCGACGGAGTAGTCCGCGGAGCGCGAGCTGTGGGCGGCGATGGTCTTCGACGGCTGGCAGGGAGACGAGCGCCTGGGCGGCGAGGAACGTGCCAATCACGTAAGCAAGGAAGTAGATGACGATGACCTGTTCGACGTCGTAGCCGAAGGCGGTGACGCCGGGGAGGACGAGCACAGCCGTGACGGCGGCGAGGATGAAGCCGGCGTGCGAGACGCCGGAGAGCGAGAGCGTGCGTTTCAGGTCGGTCGTGGCGAGGGCGCCGAGATTACCGGCGAGCAGGGTCAGGACAGCGGTGACGGCGAGGAGCGGCGCGAGTTTCACGGCGATCGGGGCGAACGGGCCGGTGGCGAGCAGCACGAGGGTGAACGCGCCGGCGGCCTTGGAGGCGGTGCCAAGGAAGGCGGTCGTCGGCGTCGGAGCGCCCTGATAGACGTCCGGAATCCAGGTGTGGAACGGGAAGGCGCCGAGCTTGAAGGCGACGCCGCCGAGGATGAGGGCGATACCAGTCAGCGTCAGGGGCGAGATCGTGTGCGTGACGGCCTGGGCGGCGAGGGCCTTGCCAATTTGGGTGAAGTTGAGCGAATCGGTTACTCCTGGGACCGCGCCGAGCGCACCGTAGACGAGCACGATGCCCATCAGGAGCAAGGCCGAGCTGAGTCCGCCTGCGACGAGGTATTTCACGCCGGCTTCGAGCGAGGCTTCGCTACGACGGAGGTAGCCGACGAGCACGTAGAGACCGACGGCGGCCGTCTCGAGCGAGAGGAAGAACGTGACGAAGTGGTTCGACTGCACGAGGAGCATGAACGCCGCGGTCACGACCAGCAGTACATGATGGTAGTCGGCGACGGCGGCGTCGCGCTCGCGTAGAAAGCCTTCGGCCAGGAAGCTGGTCAGCAAGGCCGACAGCAGAAAGACCATGCGTACGCCATCGGTGGGCAGGTTCTGGCGGAGGAGGCCGGCGAACGACGCGACGTCGGTCGGTTGGACCCAGGGCCCGTTGGTCAGCGCCATGATGGCGACGAGAACTAGGCCGACCCGAGCGGTGATCGGGATGAGCGAGCGGAGCGCCTTGGGGAGGAACATCGCCTGCAGCAGGCAGACGAGCGAGAGCCCAGCGACGGCGATTTCGGGCAGGATGGACAGCCAGTCGGCCGGGCGCGGGGCCAGGACCTTGAAGAGCGGATCGATATCGGCGAGGAAAGGAATCATCGGACGGAAAGCTTAGCGTTTGGCGGGGGCGGCGGGCGCGGCCTTGACGGGCACCTTGGCATTATGCTGCGAAGTGGTGGTGATGTCGGCGGCGACGGGATTGACGGACTTGGTGATGAGCGAAGGCACGAAGCCAATCGTCATCGAAGCACCGAGGAGCACGCAGGCGGCGAATCGTTCGGCCCCTCCGAGGTCGCCGAACGGCGCGGAAGCGAAGCGCTTCTCGAGCGCCTCGGAGGCTGGGCCGAAGAACGTGGAGGCCACGGCACGAAGAGAGTAAACGGCGGAGATGACGACCGTCGAGGCCACGAGGGCCTGCAGCCAGAGCGACTGGTCGCGGAGGGCGAGGAAGACGCCGACTTCGCCCCAGAAGTTACCGAAGCCTGGGAGGCCGATGGAAGCCATGGTCGCGGCGATGAAGAGCGCGGCGAGGATGGGCGTGCGCGCGGCGAGGCCGCCCAGTTCGTCGAGGCGGTAGGTGCCCGCGCGGGCGCGGACGGCGTTGGCGAGCAGGAAGAGCGCGGCGCAGGAGAGGCCGTGTGCGACCATTAGGAACGCGGCGGCGTCGAGGCCGTCGGCCTTGCCGGAAACGCCGCAGACCCAGATGCCGAGGAAGATCGGACCCATGTGGGCGACGGAGCTCCAGGACAGCAGCTGCTTGAGGTCGCGTTGAGTGAGGCAGATCAGGCCGACGATCACAACGTTGGCGAGGGCGAACCAGAGGAACCACGTGCCGAGCGTACCGCCGGTAATGTCGAGGCTGCTGAGGCCGAGGACGATGATGCCGTACAAGCCAAACTTCTTGAGAGCCCCGGCATGGAGCATCGAGACCGGGGTGGGCGCAGCGGAGTAGCCCGGCGCGGCCCAAGAGTGAAACGGGAAGAGCGAGGCGAGCGTGCCGAGGCCGAAGAGCACCAGCGCGCCGGTGGCGGCGGGGATGGACTTCGCGTTCTGCAGGCCGAGGGCGACGCTTTCGAACGTGGCGGCGCCGTACTCGACGCCGGAGGCATCGACCGCGATGAGGATGCCCGCGAGGGACGCCATGGCCCCAGCGGTCAGGGTAATCGCCATCTGCATGGCGGCCGGACGACGGCCTTCGCCACCCCAGAAAAGGGTGAGGATGAACGTCGGGATGAGCGCGAACTCGTGGAAGAAATAAACGCCGACGAGGTGATTCGTGCCGAACACGCCGAGCGTGCCACCGAGCATGAATAGAATGAGGCCGAGGTAGGTGTTCCGTCCTTCCACTTCTTGCGTGAGCGCTTTGATGCCCGCAGCTAGGCCGACGAGCGAGGTCATCGCGAGGAGCGGTGCGCTGAGGCCGTTGAGCGCGAAACCGAAGCCCCAGAATCCTTCGGACTGGAACTGTTGCGGTGCGGTGCTCGGGTTGGACCAGAGAACGAGCAGCCAAGGCCCGAGGACGGCTGGGATGGCGAAGCCGCCGAAGGCGAAGCCCGAGGAGAAGCTGCGAGGGAGGTCGCGTCCAGCAAGCAGGATCAGGCCGACGAGAATCGGGGCCGTGATGGCGAGCGCGAGGAGTGTGGCAGGAAAAGTATCCATGAATTAGCGGGCGATGAGGAACCAGACTAGGAAGAGGGAACCCACGACAATCCAGAGTGCATAGGCACGCGTCTGGCCGCGATGGAAGGAACGGCCGGTAAGGTAGCCCAAGACGGCGGGGATGCCGCCACCGATCCAGCGCACGGCGACGCCGTTGATGATCAGCAGGTCGAGGAAAGCGATGAACTCGGCGAAGCGCCGCTGCACGGAGTCGACGTACCAGTTGTACAGTCCGTCCATCCAGCGGTGTTCGAGGAGATGAAAGGTGCGCGGCGAGACGACCTGGAGGGCGTCGGCGCCGCGGACGGTACCGTAGAACTTGAGTGCGCCGAAGAAGCCGACGCCGAGCGAGAGCAGGCCGACGATGGTCGAAGGGGCGGTGAGGTGGAAGGCGACTTCGCCGAGGGCGTGTTCAATCGGCTGCAGCGAGCCCGCAGGGATAAACGTGTGGGCGAGGAAACCGCCGGCGACGGAGTAGACGAGGCCGAGCACGACGAGCGGCAGGGTCATGGTCCAAGGCGACTCATGCGCATGGGAGGCTTCTTCGGAGTTGGCTTCGCCGAGGAAAACCAGGCGAATCATGCGGCCGCTGTAGAGGCAGGTCGCGAGCGCGGCGAGGGCCAGGAAAGCGAAGATCGCGTAGTGACCGTCGTGGTACGCCGCCTCGATGATGGCGTCCTTGGAATACCAGCCCGCAAGGAACGGTACGGCACAATTTGAGAGCGTCGCGGCGATGAACGTCACGGCGGTGAGCGGCATCTTCTTCAGCAGGCCGCCCATCTTCAGCATGTCCTGCTCGTGGTGGCAGCCGTGGATGACAGAGCCGGCGCCGAGGAATAGGGTGGCCTTGAAGAACGCGTGCATCGCCATGTGCATCAGCGCGAGGTCGGGGCGGCCAAGTCCAATCGCGCAGCCCATGATGCCGAGGTGCGCCAGGGTCGAGTAGGCGAGGGACTTCTTGATGTCGGTCTGCGCGAGCGCACAGAGACCAGCGAGCGCGGCCATGCCGGCGCCGGAGATTGCGATGAACTGCAGGACTTCAGGGGCGAGCAGGAAGCTCACGCGGGCCATGAAGTAGACGCCGGCGGCGACCATCGTGGCGGCGTGGATGAGCGCGGAGACTGGCGTCGGGCCGGCCATGGCGTCCGTAAGCCAGACGTGCAGGGGGAACTGAGCGGACTTACCGAGGAACCCACACATCAGGAGTGCGCCGATGGCGATGGGAAGGGTCTTGGCAGCAGCGGCGTGGTCCTTGAGGGCGACGAAATCGAGTGTGCCGTAGAGCGAGAGACACATCGCGATACCGAGGATGAAACCGAGGTCACCGACGCGGTTGACGATGAACGCCTTCTTCGAAGCAGCAGCGGCGTAGTCCTTGTCGAAGTAATGCGCGATCAGCATGTACGAGCTGAACCCCACGAGTTCCCAGTAGATGAACGTCATGAGCAGGTTGTCGGCGACGACGATGCCCAGGATGGAGAACATGAAGATCGAGAGGCCGGCGAAGAAACGGCCGCGGGCCAGGTCTTCCTTCATGTAACCGACGGAGAAGAGGTGAATCCACGCGGCGACGAATGATACCACGAAGAGCATCAGTCGCGCATTGGCGTCGATGAGGTAGCCGAAGCCAAGGCTGACGCCGCCGAACTTCGCGAGCTCGACGTGCCAGGTGACGTCGACGCCTTTACCGAGCAGGATGAGCGAGAGGCCGGCGATAACGAAGGCTGTACCCGTGGAGAGCCAAGCGGCCAGGCCGCCAGCACGGCGCAGGAACAGTGCGGAGAGCGCGGCGGCTCCCAGCGGCAGGAATAGGATCCAGTGGACCAGAGACGAAAGGTCGGAAGGCATCGGAAAGGCTTAGTCGCGGAGGGTGGTGAGCGCGTCGGACTGCACGGTGCCGCGCTTGCGGAACAGGGCCACGATCAGCGCGAGGCCGACGGCGACTTCAGCGGCCGCGACGGTGATGACGAAGAAGACGAGGACCGCGCCGTCCATGGTGCGGTTGAAGCGCGAGAAGGCGACGAGCGCGAGCGTGGCGGCGGCGAGCATGAGCTCGAGGCACATGTACACG
Organism: uncultured Opitutia bacterium; assembly: GCA_903910245.1. Taxonomy (GTDB): domain Bacteria; phylum Verrucomicrobiota; class Verrucomicrobiia; order Opitutales; family UBA953; genus UBA953. The sequence goes on from CAIVYX010000090.1 coordinate 6,168, forward strand.
ACGAGCAGGTTACGGCGCACGAGCACGCCAGTCAGGCCTAGGACAAAGAGTAGGCCCGCCAGGATGAGGTGGTGAGCGAGAGAGGTGTTTTCCATGGCGGAAAGATCAGGCTTTGGTTTCGGGGTTGTCCTTGCTCAGTGACACGACGCCGACGAGGGCGACGAGGAGCAGGAAGCCAGCGATTTCCAAGGGCAGGAGATACTTCGTGTAGAGCAGGCGGCCAAACGCCTTGGCGGCGGTGACGAACTCGGCGGGGTTGGCGGAGAGCTCGGGCGGCGTGGCGCCGGCCTTGACGGCGGAGACGGCACCAGACCAGTGGAAGAGCCAGAGTACGCCGGCCGCGAGGAGGAAGAAAGTAGCGAGACCGAGCGCCGCGGTCTTCCACGGATAGGCACCCGTCGCGTCCTCGGTATCCAGGAGCATGATGATGAACAGGAAGAGCACCATCACGGCGCCGGCGTAGACGAGGACCTGCAGTACGCCGAGGAAGTAGGCATCCAGAAGGAAGAACTCGGCGGCCACCCCGACCAAGGCCAGGATCATCCCCATGGCGGAG
>CAIVYX010000091.1 GCA_903910245.1 uncultured Opitutia bacterium
CCCGCCAGGTCCGGAAGGAAGCAACGGCAGTCAGTCCATCCGTGTGCCGTGGCAAGCCTGGCCCCTTGCTTTTTCAATCGACGCCTTCCCTTCATTTGGGAGGGCGTCCATGTTTAGGCGCAAAATAAGAAAGGGTGCTATTCGCACCCTTTCGTTCAAAAGTCCGTCCTTGGCTCAGAGCGAGTGGATGCTCGACTTGCTGACGGCCATGGCGGCTTCCTTGAAGGACTCGCTGACGGTCGGGTGGGCGAAGCAGGTGCGGGCCACGTCTTCAGCGCTGCCGCCGTATTCCATGTGCGCGCAAGCCGCGGCGATCATCTCCGAGGCTCCCTTGGCGACCATCTGGACTCCGAGCAGCTTGTCGGTCTTGGCGCAAGCGATGACCTTGACGAACCCAGTGGTGCAATCGGAAGCAATCGCGCGGCCGTTACCGGCGAGGTGGAACTTGCCGATGGCGACTTCGATATTCTTGGCCTTGGCCTCGGCCTCAGAGAGACCGACGCAGGCGACTTCGGGGTCGGTGTAGATGACGCCAGGAATGATGGCATAGTTCACGTGGCCATGCTTGCCGGCGAGATTCTCGGCGACCGCGACGCCTTCTTCTTCGGCCTTGTGGGCGAGCATGGGGCCGGCGACGACGTCTCCGATGGCGTAGACGCCAGGGAGGTTGGTCTGGAAGTGGGCGTCGATGACGATGCGGCCGCGCTCGTCTAGCTTGAGGCCAGCTTCCTGGGCGCCGAGACCAGTCGTGTTAGCCTTGCGGCCGACGGCGACGAGGATCTTGTCGGCCACAAATTCGAGAGCCTTGCCATCGCGTTCAGCCGTGAGGGCGGAGCCTGCGGCACTCTTTTTCACGCCGGTGACTTTGGCGCCTAATTCAAACTTGATACCCTGCTTTTCAAAGGCGCTCTGCGCGGCCTTGGCGACGTCGGCGTCATAGGAGGGTCCGCCGATGGAGGGTAGCATCTCAACGACGGTGACCTGGGAGCCGAGGCGGGCCCAAACGGAACCGAGCTCAAGGCCGATGGCGCCGGCACCGACGACGACCATCTTTTCAGGTACGGCCTTCAGTGAGATGCCGTGGTCGGAAGAGATAACGGTTTCTCCGTCGAACTTCATGAAAGGCAGTTCGATCGGGACGGAGCCGGTGGCGATCAGGATGTTCTTGGTCTCGAGCGTGCGGTCGCCGGCGGTGGAACGGACGAGCACTTGGCCGGACTTCACGAGGCGTCCGAGGCCGCGCACAATCTCGACGTCACGTTTCTTGAGCAGAGCGCCGACGCCCATATTGAGCTGCGCGACGACCTTGTCCTTGTTGGCGAGCATTGCGGAGACGTCGAAGGTGATCTTCTCGGCACCAACCAGGCCGTGCTTCTTGCCGTGCAGGGCTTGCTGGAAGACTTCGGTGGAATGAAGGAGAGCTTTGGAAGGGATGCAGCCGACGTTCAGGCAGGTGCCACCGAGGGTGTTGTCCTTTTCGACGAGGGCCACCTTGAGGCCGAGCTGGCTGGCCTTGATGGCGGCGACATAGCCACCAGGACCGGAACCGATTACGACGAGATCGAATTGAGACATTGAGGTAGGATTAGGAAAGGGAGATCAGACGCCAAACAGCAGGCGCTGCGGGTCTTCGATGAACTGGCGCACCTTGACAAGGA